>JBAPMH010000019.1:0-2864 GCA_049278515.1 Chthoniobacterales bacterium | reverse complement strand
TCGTCCCACTTCGCCTTGTCCTTGAGCATGATCTCGCGGAGGAGGCGAATCGGCAGCTCGCCGTGGTTGAGAACTTCGTCGTGGAACTTTTTGAGCGAGAACTTGTCGCCCTCCTGTTCCTGAAAATCTTTCCGCAGCTTGAGGATCTGAAGTTTGCCCAGGGTGTAGTTCAGGTATCCGAGATCGAACGTGCCCCGCATCGCTTCGGCCCGGGCCGGTTTTTCTTCGTAATAGCAATTGTCTCGGAAGAATTTGGTTGCCTCTTCCACCGTCATTCCCTGGGTGTGCATCTTCACCGAAACGCAAAGCCGGCAGAGCCGGACCATCGCCGCCTGGGCCTGCACCATCCGGTATTTCGCGATGCGTTGGAGCTCGTCTTCCGATGGGTGGGGACCTGCGGGAGCGCCGAACCCTTCATCGATTATCATTTTCTCCGTATAATGCGCCCATCCCTCGATGAAGGAGGTGGCTCCGAAAATCTTCTCCGTTTTCGTGGCCTTCGAAGCATTCAAATGAAGGAATTGCACGTAATGCCCGGGATAGACCTCATGCACCGTGACCAGGTCCTGCATGAAGTAATTGAAGGAGGTTAGCCATTCCTCCTTTTGAGCGTCCGGCCAATCGGGCTCGGGCGGCGTGACATAGTAATAAGCTTCGTTCGCCCTTTTCTCGAACGGGCCGGGTGTGTCCATCGAAGCAAAACTGGTGGCGCGCCGGTCTTGCGGCGTTTCCCTTACCTGCGCCGGGACCTGGGATGGAATGGTGACCAGTTTGCGATCAACGACGAATTTCCGCACCGCGTCCACTCGCTTGGTGAGCTCCGGAATGAGATTTTCCGCCGCCGGGTGGTCGCCTTGGATTTGCTTGAAGACCACCGGGGCGGGTCTCGTCTCGTCGATCTTTTTTGCCGCCTCGGCGAACACTTCCTGTTCCCGGGCCAGTTCCGACAGCCCCAGCTCGAGGATTTTTGCGGGTGGCATATCCACCAGTTCGCTCTCGGCCAGGAAGCGTTGATATTTCTCCTCACCGATCGCGAAATCCGCGATGGCCTTCGGAAGTTTTTCTTTTTCCAGCCAGGTGGCGTAATCGGCCAGCGCGGTCGCGGCCCGCCGGTTCGATTGCATGAAGGCAGCGCGCAAGTTCTCGTCTTTCAAGTCCGCCAGTCCTTCGACCAGGCCTTTCTTGAGAAACTCGGACGATCCCCGGGCGATCTGGATGGCGAGCTCGACGTAGGGCTTCGGGAGGACGTCGGCGAGATTCGTCTTGGCGGCGATCATGATGTTCGATGCCTGGTTCTCGACGACGATGATGCTGCGGACTCGATCCTCGATGGGCGCGTATTTGCGCTTCATGTAAACGCCGACGTCGATGGCCCTCGCGTAACTCATTGGGTTGTGCTCGTAGATCGCCATGTCCTGCATGAGAAAGAGTTCTTTTCTGATCGCGGCCTGAAGGAGACGGAGATCGATCGCGGTCCGCGGGCTGAGCTTGGCCAGGTCGAACTTTCTCAGCCGATCTTCGAATCGGCGGAGACGCGCCAGCTCCGCGTCGATGGCCAGCCGGGTGTGCTCGTTGATGCGGCCATCGTACTCGTGGAAACCGAGGGCGGTGGCCTGGAGCGGACGCGCCGCGAGATGGCCGCGAGTGTATTCGTCCGCGACGATGTCAAACTCGGCGTCCGGTTTCAGGGAAGAGGAGCTTTGGGACGATGGCGACTTTTTGGAGGGCGAAGGCGAAGGGGAGGCGGTATCGGAAGAAGGCGAGGGCGTCGGGGAAGACTTATGTTTCGATCGAGCGGAAGGGGCCGGTTTCGCTGACGGTGTCGGCGAGGCGTCCGGCAGCGGCTTTACCGGTCCCGTGGGCTTCAGGGGAGCAGCGGCGGGAGTAGGCTTTGGCGACGGCGAGGGGGAAGGAGCGGCCAGAACGCACGAGAGCGCCATGCTCAGGGCCAGGGCCAAAATAAAGGAGCGGCGTCTCATGGATACAGGTGGAATCGGCGTCTCCGCCGGGCGATGCCAAGTGAATGCGGCTTCACCGCGTGACTTAACATCGAGGTCGCCGCGGCGACGACTAAATCCACCTGCGGCCACCTTAGACGACGCTTTGCGCGTTGCCAAAAATTTCCGTATGAGCGATCATCGTCCGCCCGAACTAGATAATTCCCATGAAACGTCGCCTGTTGTTGAGCACTTTTGCCTGCCTCCTCCTGTTCAACCTTGTCCTCGGTGTCCGGTTCTACAGCGCTTACGCGGCGGGAGGCGACGACGACAGCGGTTATGCGCAAATCTCGGTTTTCGCCAAGGCGGTCCAGCTTCTCCGGCAGGATTACGTAGACGGCGGCAAGACCAGCTACCACGACCTGATTTACGCCGCGATGAAGGGGATGCTCGCCTCGCTCGATCCGCACAGTCAGTTCATGGACCCGAACGACTTCAAGGACATGCAGGACGATACCCGGAGCCGTTTCAATGGCCTCGGCATCGAGGTCGCGGTCAAAGGTGGGCTGCTTACTGTCATTACGCCGATGGAGGACACGCCGGCCGCCAAAGCGGGGATCCTCTCGGGCGACCAGATTCTTCGAATCAATGGCAATTCGACCGAGAAAATGGATTTGCAGGACGCGGTCAATTTCCTCCGCGGAACTTCGGGCCAAAAAGTGACGCTGACCATTTTGCGGCCCTCGACCAAGGAGATCAAAGATTTTCCGCTCGAACGGACCGAGATAAAGGTTCAAAGCGTAAAGGGAACGAAGCTGCTTGATGCGGAACTGAGCGGTCCGTTCAAAATCGGTTATGTCCGGCTGATTCAATTCAACGAACCGACCGCGGAGGAGCTGGCCAAAGCGCTCGATCAGCTCCAAAAAC
>JBAPMH010000018.1:0-2883 GCA_049278515.1 Chthoniobacterales bacterium | reverse complement strand
GGCGGTTTGTAAACCGCCGCTCCTTGTTATCTTCTCCCATGCGCGACCTGGGCAGAATGCTGACGATTTTTGGCGGCATTATCATGATTGTCGGCATCGCGCTTTGGGCGGGCGTCGGCGGCGGGTGGCTGGGCCGGCTTCCCGGCGACATCCGCATCGAACGCGGCAACTCGGCCTTCTATTTCCCGATCGTCACCTGCATCATTGTCAGCATCGTGCTCACCCTGTTGCTTTCACTTTTCCGCCGCTGATTGGCAATGCCTTCCGCCTCGCGCCAACAGCAAGCGCTCAACGTCCACGTGGCGCAATTGCTGCAATGCCGTCGTTGCCCGCGAATGCTTCCGCCTCCGGTCTCCGGCGGTCCGATTCTCAGCAAAGTCATCCTGGTTGGCCAGGCTCCGGGGGTAAAAGAGCCGGTGCTGGGCAAACCATTCGCGTGGACGGCCGGCCGCACCCTGTTCGGCTGGTTCCAGCAATTCTGCGGCATGAACGAAGAAGAGGTGCGCTCGAGAATTTACTTCGCCGCGGTCTGTCGCTGTTTCCCGGGGAAAACGGCCGCAGGCGGAGATCGCGTTCCGGCGCCGGACGAAATCCGAAATTGTTCCACCTGGATGAACGACGAAATCGATCTCCTTCGGCCGCAGCTCGTCATTCCAGTCGGTAAACTGGCCATCGCCCAGTTCCTGCCCTTCGAAAAACTCGACCAAGTCGTCGGCCGCAGCTTCACCATCCGCGACAAGCGTCGAGCCTTCGACCTGATCCCGCTGCCGCACCCTTCCGGCGCCTCGCCCTGGCATCGCATCCCTCCCGGCCTCGGACTTCTCGGCAAAGCCATGCGCCGCATCACCCGCCATCCCGCCATCGAACATCTGCGCCGGCAATAACGTCGGCGAATTCGGTGTTGGACGTTCGGCGTTCGGCGTTGAACGTTTTCCCCTTCTTTCTCATGACCGCTAAAGTCCTCACTCGCGCCGATCTTCCCGAATCCGACAAATGGGATCTCACTCATCTTTTCGCCAACGCCGATAAATGGACGGAAGATTTCGCCTGGCTCCAGCGGAGCTACTCGAAGATCGCCGACTGGAAAGGGTGCCTCGGCAAGTCAGCTGCCAGTTTTGCTGAATGCCTCGAATTCGAAAAGTCACTCGACCTGAAGATCGAGCGTCTCTTCCATTACGCGTCGCTCCAGCTTTCGGAGGACAGCGCGAATCCGGAATACCTCGCGCGCATGGGACAAATGCAAAATCTCCTCACCCAGATCAGCGAGGCCGCTTCGTTCCTGAGTCCAGAAATTCAGGCGATTCCGGACGACATCTTCTCGCAGTTCCTGGAGGACCCCGCGCTGGCCGAGTGGAAAATCGCCCTCAAGAAAATTCGCCGGATGAAGCCGCACGTCTTGTCCGAGCCGGAAGAACGTTTACTGGCGCTCGGCAGTGCGGCGCTCGACGGTTATGACGAAACGTTCTCCCAACTGACCGACGTCGACATGAAATTCGGCGTGCTGATCGACGATAAGGGCGAGGAGAAGCCGCTCACCCAAAGTTCTTTCAGCTCGTTTCTGGTCAAGCGCGACCACGAACTGCGGAAGCGGGCGTTCCACCAGTTCTACGATGAATTTCAGGACCACCAGTTCACGCTCGCGGCCTCGCTGGCCTATTCGGTGAAGGCCGACGTCTTTCGCGCTCGAGCCCGAAACTATCCCTCGGCGCTCGAAGCCTCCTTGTTCCGCGATGACATTCCAGTCGCCGTGTATGACGGCCTTATCTCTGCGGTCCGGAGCAACTTCGCGCCGCTCTTCCGCTATTATGAATTGCGCCGGCGCGTCCTCGGGCTCAACGAGCTTCACCATTACGACACCTACGTTCCTCTTGTCGCCGAAATCGAATCTCGGATCTCGTTCGACGAAGCGAGCGAGACGATCCTGCATGCTTTCGCGCCGTTAGGCGAAGAATACACCGCCGTTTTGGCCGAGGGCCTCCGCGGCCGGTGGTGCGATCGCTACGAAACAAAGGGCAAACGCAGCGGCGCCTTCTCCTCCGGCAGCTTTGGCGCGCCGCCCTACATCCTGATGAATTACAAAAACGACGTTTTTTCCGACGTCTATACGCTCGCTCACGAGGCCGGCCACTCCATGCACACGTGGTTCTCTCAGCGATCCCAGCGCTATCAGGACTACAATTACCCGATTTTCCTCGCCGAAGTCGCCTCGACCTTCAACGAAGAGCTCCTCACCCATCACCTCCTCGAGAAGACGCAGGACAAGAAGATGCGGGCCTACATCATCAATCGCCAGATCGACGACATCCGGGGCACGCTCTTCCGCCAGACCATGTTCGCTGAGTTCGAAAAAATCATTCACGCGGCCGAAGAACGCGGCGACGCGATTACGCTTGATGTTTTCAAGCACGAATACCACGCCCTCCTCCGGGCCTACTTTGGCTCCGGCGTTGTCCTCGACCCGCAGCTCGACCTCGAATGCCTGCGTATCCCGCACTTCTACAACGCCTTTTACGTTTACAAGTACGCCACCGGCATTTCCGCCGCCGTCGCGCTTTCCGAGAGTGTCCTGACGAAACAACCGGGCGCGGTCGAGGCTTACCTGGATTTCTTAAGGTCCGGCGGCTCGAAGTTCCCGCTCCAGACCTTGCGCGACGCGGGCGTCGATATGGCCACTCCGGCGCCGATCGAGAGCACCCTGCGCCTTTTCGAGCGGCGGCTCGCCGAACTGGAGGCCCTCCTCCTGTAGCCGGGATCATCGATCCCGGCCCGTGGTAGACGCCTCCCTAACTTACCTGCACCCTCCGACCCTCTGGCAAGCGATTTGCTAAGTAGGACACCGTGCAGTTCGAATGGCAGTTGCAGGCCGCCTGCGGCTACGCAGAG
>JBAPMH010000017.1:0-3030 GCA_049278515.1 Chthoniobacterales bacterium | reverse complement strand
GGAGAAAGGGGTGAAACCCAGCTCCAGCTTCCGACTCGTTTCCCGCTTAGAACGTTGTCCGAAATCCGACGACCACTCCGCGGCCGGCCAGCGGCAGGACTTCCTTCAAGAAGGAAAGATGATCGCGCGCCTCTTCGTTCGTCAGATTGGTTCCGCGCAGGTAAACGTAATTGTAGAGCCGGCCGGCTTGGAACTTGTAGCCGACATTCGTGTTCAAGAACGTGTAGCCCGGCGTGGACGTTTCGAACGGCGCGACGCGATCCTGCTCGCTCACCCGCTGGCCTTCGATGCCGGCATTCCATTTCAGGCTCTCGTAGTTGAGCGAGATGCTGTAGCGCAACGGTGTGATCCGCGGGAGAGGGTTGCCCGTATCGAGATCGGTGGCGTGGACGTAGTCGGCCTGGAGGCGCAGATAAAGGTCATTCGGGTTTTTCTGCGGCTCGGCATTCGTCTCGCCGGTGATTACGCTCTTGACCGACTTCGCGTCTTTCGCCTCCCGGTTTTCCGTTTGGGCGAGGGTCAGTGGCAGCAAATGGAAATCAGTCTTCGCTTCTGCGCCGTAGAACTCCGCGGTCTTGGGCGTGTAAACGAATACCTGCAGCCCTTCCTCGACGGCTCCGGTCGGCGCGAAATCGATAAAGCCGTCGTAGTGATTGTAGAAGCCGCTGATCGTCCCGGTCACGACGCCGGCTGTCTTCCGCAGGCTAACGTCCACGCCGACGTTCTTTTCCTCGCTGAGATTTGGGTTGCCGATGATGAACTGGAAGGTCGCGTCGTGCGGTCCGCGCGCGAAAAGTTCCTCGGCGGTCGGCGCTCGCTGGGAGTAGGTGCCGTTGACGGCAAGCTGCCAGCCCGCCGCGAAATCGTAGAGTACGCCCGCCGCGCCGCTGATCGGGAGGAAGTCCTGGTCCTGCTGGTCGGGAGAGGTGAGCGAGGTGAGCGTGGGGTCGGCGCTGTCGATGTGAATAGACTGATGCTCGACACGGGCGCCGAATTGAAACCGCACTTGCTGATTCAGTTTCAGCTCCTCGAAGACGAAAGCTGCGATCTCCGTCGTCTGGGTCGGCTGAAGGAACGACTCGTCACCGAGAACGGAAAGCTCCTTGTAGAAGAACTGCGCGCCAATCGAGCCTTCGAGGAGGCCGATCGGCTTGTGGACCAGCTCGAGGCGGGAATCGACGCCGCTGGTTTTGAAAGTCGCGCCGATTTCGTCGCCATCAATTTCGTCGTGCTTGTAATCGGTATAAACGAACTTGGCGTTTGCCGTCGTAAACCACGGCAACGGATCGACGATCGAGCTGCGCGCGTTCACCTGGCGCTTGTCCACGTCGAGGTGGACGCGGGAGGGCGGGACGGTCGGGTCGCTCGTCTCCGGGTTATTCGGCACGCCGTATTCCGACAGGAACTGCGAATACGAAGCGCCGACGTATCCCTTGTCCCAGACGTAGGAAGCGCCAAAGGCATAGTCCTTGGTCTCGACGAAAGTGTTGGGTACGGTGCCCTCAGGATTTTCGCCGAACCCGCGCCCCGCGGCTTGGGCCGGAGTGAGGAGGGCGCGCATCCGCTCGTTGAGCGCGAACCCTGGAATGCTCCGATCGTCTGTCTTGGTATAGGAGACCTGCCCGTGGAGAATGATATGTTTCACGGGCGACAACGTCAGGTGGATCGCGCCGCTGCGTTCGTCATCGGCGCTGTTGTAGCGGCCGCCTAGTTCGCCGCTGAAGGGAGTGGCCGGCTGTTCGACCGGGATCAGGTCATCAGACACGTTCACGACGCCGCCGATCGCCCCGGAGCCGAAGAGGATCGTCGCCGGTCCGCGAACGACTTCGATGCTCTCGCTCAGGAGCGCACTCACGCTTGGCGCGTGATCGGGGCTGAGATTCGAAACGTCGAAAACCTCGGTGCCATTGTTGAGAACCCGGACGCGGTTGTCGGCCTGGCCGCGAATCACGGGACGGCTGGCGCCGGCGGTGAAACCGCTGCCGGCTACCCCCGGCTCGTTCGCGAGCGTGTCGCCGAGGGTGGGGGCGGCTTTCTGTTCGAGGTTGTTTTGGTTGAGAATGGTGACGGATTGGGCCTTGTCAGTTTCACTTTGCTCGATCGCGCCTCCAACAACGACGACGCGTTCGGTCTCAGCCGTTTGGGCTGGTTTGGGAGAAGCCGCTGGTTGCACGGCATCCTGGGCCGCAGCCAAGCTCGCAACGGCGAGCAGCGCTGCTGCTGAAGTAAGAAATTTTTTCATGGATAGAGTTTTTGAAGATCATTTTGTAAGTGCGGTTGCTGCGGCGCTCGAAAGGCGAGGACGCAATGGTGGGTAGGCGTGCACGAAATCCGTGCCGCAAGACGCGCGACGAACCGAAACGCCGATACTCCGCGCGAGAACGCGGCTAGAGCCCGTGCTTAGGCGTGTGCCGGCGGCGCGTGCTCAAAAATGCAGGCGTCGAGAAAAGGCGCTCGAACCCAGACGGATTGCAGCGCGGGAATTTTCGAAAATTGAACCGCAGACTGCGGCGCGGAGACAAGCACGGGTGCGGCGCTCTGCTGATATTTGCCGGAGGCAATCAGCGTGACCGCGCATTCGTGCTGACTAGTCGCGGTGTCTGGGTGAATGCGTTCGTGAAGCTGGGGAGCGACCGCGAAGACCAGCGCCAGAAAGAGCGACGCGAATACTCCGCTAGTAACCACGAACCGGAAGTTTCGGGACTCTTTCACTGCGTCGCGACTGTGCCTTCTGCGGTCAAAGTGCGCAAGCATGATCTGGGTTGTTAATCGTCGCCACGTGTCATCCCGAGCGCAGCGAGGAAATGTGGCACGCTAACTTTTCTCGCTCCGCTCGCGAACATGAGAGATCGCTCGACTTACGCTCGGGATGACGGGAGTTGCTCCACCCTCCACTGCGCCTCCTAGACAGAGAGGGCCGTGGGGTTTACCAATCCAGATGATCGGACCGGCAAAAATCTATTTCATCATCTTCGGGCTGCTTACGATTGTCGGTGGCGTGATCGGCTATGTAAAGGCTGGGAGCAGCGC
>JBAPMH010000016.1:0-7396 GCA_049278515.1 Chthoniobacterales bacterium | reverse complement strand
GGGGCGCCCGCCGGCTCTTTGGACAGCGCTGTAGTCACGGCGCCCTTCGGTTCGGGACTCAGGGCCTTGAGCTCCGTCGAAACGGCTCTGCCGCCGTTCCACCGAATCGTAGTGATGCCCGGGGACTGCGCGCTTGGCGCTGCGGCAGCGACTGCAACGAAAAAAAAGCTGCGCGGAACTGTAAAATCCGCGGACGATCGCGGCGGTGACCGCTCTCTGTCGTGAACCTCTCTTAGCTGCCCCAAACTTCCCGCATTACCCGAGTAAAGTTTCCGCCCAGGATCTTTGCGATGCGCGCATCGGAATGGCCCCGGGCCGAGAAGCGCGCCGCGAGCCCTCGAACCGATTGGCGACGTTCCAACGCCGTTCGCAGAACTCGACCGCTTTAAGCGGTCGAGTTCAACGGCCGGAGCAACAAAAGGTCAACCTCCAGGGTGCGCTGGGGTCGCTCATGCGCTGCCTCAATTCGCGATAGCGAGCAGCGTGACCGTCGAGTCGCCGAAGGTGTAGTAGAGCGCGAGCTGGACTTTGCCAATCGGAGCCATCGGCAGAAACCAAATTCCATCGTCCAACGGCGAACCAATCTCCGGATCGCGCGCGAGAACAAACTCAGCAGCCTCTACAAAATTGTCGGCTTCCCGGGCATCGTGAATCAGCGCGCGCAATTCGCGTTAAAACGCACGGTCACGGATGGCCTGGAGCGGTAATCCTGGCACGAATGACCTTTGCGTTAGGGGGAAACCGTCGGGGCCGAACTTAGGCGACGGCCTTGGCGCGCCTGCGCGCCAATGGCACCAGAGTCTTCGAGAATTTACGCTCGGCCGCGGTCGGCTCGCGAAAATCGACAAGATTCACTCCGCGCGTGATTCTCTTGCCCAGCGCTTTCGCCTTCGCGACGACAGTCGCGACGCGCGCCTTACGTTGGGAGGCTGTGCCGGGCTTTGGTGGGACAGAGTTCTTCACGCGAAATATCGTAGCATCCAACGAGTGCACCGATCAAACTGGTTCCCCCTGCGAACCCGAGTTCCCGGCGGAGATCATCGACGTCACTTTTCAGTGTATCTAATGTCGAATGTTTAGACGCGACCCCATCCGCTTCCCCTCAGGTTACTCCGACCGTGAGCTCTAGAACGTGACCAGATCAGCGTCGGCTGGTGGACCGGCGCCGCAGCCTGAATCGTGGTAGTGCCCGGCAAGTCGAATCCACGCCAGCGGCTGCGGCTCCGGCACTGAACGCGTCGTCTACCGGGAAGGCAAAGCTAAGTCGGACCCCAAGGCCGGTTCGGGGAATGCCAGAAAGCCGCCACGGTCGCCTTATCGACTTCCGGGAGTCGCGGTGACGGTGGAGGAGATTTGCATAGCAGCAGTTGCTGACGGCGTCACCATGTCAGGGCCCGCTGATCGCTTTGACTGAAGCTCCGCGACAGCATCAGAAATCCGTTTCCACTCCTTCTCCCACTCAATTTCACCCTTAGGCGAGACTGTTGAATCCGCAAAAATAGCAGTGACTGGTGTTTTAAACTCCGATCTTTTCTCCCCTACTAGTCGTGTCCCAAGCATCAGTAGCGATAGAACAAACATAATCGCGTACGGTCCCCAGAAAAACTTCCTATTAAGAGGGAACCTAAAACACCTACTAAGGGTTGGCGACGTAACGGCGGTAGAAATTCCATCCTCCGAGATGAACGGTTCCTCTTCATCCAATAGAATATCGTTAATGGTTCGTTCTATTTCGAGTGACTTTCGAATATATTGGTCTTGGATCTGTTTGGCCCCAGATTCTAATACGAAGAACGCGACGGAAAGCCCAGCAACCACGCCATAAAGCGACGGAACAGAATTCACAAAGGCATACGCCAGAATCGCCGAGGAAGCGGTGTAAAAAATCGATCGCAGTTTCCAACACGTTTCCCCAAAACTTTGGGCCAATCCCTGAAACGTCTCCCAAGCCTTTAAAGGAATTTCCTTTTCCATCAAATGAAAGCCCTAAGACACTTAACCAAGAGTTTTAGCTCCGATTCGATAAAGTCGACCGTTTCCTCATCGTCATCAGAGTACTCCTTGCTTTTCAGCGGCTCGGACGCCGCCAACGCTTTTTTTAGAAGCTTTATCAGTTCACGGAACTTCTCTGGGATGTTTTTTTCATTATTTAGTTTTCGGCGCAACATTCTCTGATTCGGTGCTTCAAATTTGAACACGTGATGTGCTATTTGTGAGCAAGCAATGTCGAAGGCCGCTCTTAGTTCCCTTCTTTCCTCTCCGGTCGAATAGGTCTCAGGGGAGTCAACCGCGGACCTAAGCGTCGAGTAAGTTTCGGCTTCAACGATAGCCATGTTAGGTCGGGGCTTCTATGGCGCGCGCAATTTGTTTTCTAACATGGTCGACCGTCGCTAAGCTCACCTTGTAGTCCGAGGCTGGCTTAGCCGACCGCTCGAAAATATCGTTTGCTTCAATTAGACAAGCTATCGCCGTAGAATCAAAACGTGGAAACGCTTTTGACAGCGCGCGGCGTTTGTCGAAAACATAGTCCCTTCGTTGTGCCAGCGAAAAGATTGCTAGATTCTTAAGAGCTCGAAAACTATGGGACAGATACGGCATCGTAGCTCCCTTAAATTTCTCGCCACTTTGTAGCCAACGCAGGAGCCGCCGATTCTGCGAAATCTCATTTCTGAAGTTCGTTTTGACTTTGAAATGGCGTTTCAGAGAAATCCAATCACGGGAGCAGCCCCGCAGCAGAGTGCCTTCCGTAAAAATGTGATGCAAAAAAAGGGATCCGTTTCGATACAGGTCCGAAAACTTAGAAGACTCATAATCGATATAACATATGTCGGTCTGTCTGTGTCCTCCGATGAGATCGAGCGAAATCGGCTGTCGGTGTCCGATACGGACGACATCAATGTCACTGTGGCGCACAGGTGTTCCCCTCGCACGGGAGCCTATCAAGACCGTAAATCTTGGTGTTTTTGACTGAAGATAGTGAATCACGGAAGACCGGCTCTGTAGAGTAGAAGCGGCATAGCTGGTCACACTGCATTCTCGCAGCAATGGCGGTTCGGAGGCTTGTTTTTTAACATTTCGCGGCGATGGCACGTTGGATGTTACCGGGCAGGAAACAGGTTAGCAACGCTAGAAAATTCCCGAAATATGCTCAAGCGGCAACGGCCGCGCCTTGATGGAGGGACGCGGCTACAGGAAGCATTCTCTCGTGCCGGACCTTGACGTCCTTCATCACGAAGGAGACTTTCTTCAGGACGGTGACGTCGGTGAGCGGATCGCCTGACACTGCAATTACGTCCCCGCTCTCCGGGATTGAGGGAGTCGACTTGATCGGTGAGGCCGAGGAGATCGGCGGCGTTAACGGTGGCGGCCTTGATGCCTGTGGCGGGGGTCATGCCACGGCTTTCTTCAGGGCTTCGCGGGTGATGCTGAGGCACCAAAAAAGTCGGGACGCAAAGGTCCCTCCCACATTGAAGCTGCCTGATCTTATGGGGTCGGACCGGAGCGAACGGGAAGAGTGAAGTGGAAGGTGCTGCCTTCGCCGAGCTTTGACTCGACCCATATTCTGCCGGGGTGCTCTTCGACCATCATCTTGGCGATGTAGAGGCCAAGTCCGATCCCGCGGCGATCCTGGCTGTTGATCTGGGAGAATCGCTCGAAGATGGTTCCAACCTTCTCCGGGGCGATGCCGGCTCCGGTGTCGCGAACGGAAATCTGCACCTCTTTACCTCCAGCGCCGCTGAGCGCGCAGCTCACCCTGATTTGACCCTTGGCCGGCGTGAACTTGATGGCGTTTCCGATCAGGTTCGACAAGACCTGCACGACACGGCTGCGGTCGCAAATCACATTACCACACCCGGCTTCAGGTTTTGCGGTCAGGGTAATGCCCTTGGATGCTGCATCGCGTTGGAAATCGCCGACGACTTCTTTAATAATTTCGCCAACGTCATGCTTCTCGTAGTGGAGGACCAGCCTGCCGATGGCTATCCGCTCGATATCCAGCAAATCCTGGATCAGCCGCAGCATTTCGCCGGCGCTTCTCTTGATGGATGCGGCGATCTCTTTCACATCCTGCGGCTCGGCTGGCCCTTCCAGCAGGTTTTGGACGGCCATTGAGATATGATTGAGAGGATTTCTCAAATCATGGCTAACAATGGCGAGGAATTCTTCCCTGGTGGTGAGATCCGTCTTGGTTTTTCGGTGGCTCTCTTGCTCCCGGGATAACAGGTCGGCGGAAGACTTGGCGGAGGCCTGATGATGGGTCCGGCCCATTTCGGTCGCGGCATCGGTGCGGAATCGTTCGGCGTCAATGGCTTCGTCCGAAGCTTCTCGTTCGACGCGCAATCGCTCGTCTCCCTCTGCCTGGCGGTCGGCGCCGCTCCGGCCAGCGTCTGCTCTTCCGAGATCGCGCGAAGCATCAGAATCGCTCCGACCTTGCCGTTTCGCCTTGTCGGCCACGACGCGCTCCGCATCCCGACTGACGTCCGCCTGGTGCTCGCTTTGCCCTTGAAGTTCTTTCTCTGATGCCATTTCTCGTCGCGCGGAAACTGATTCTAGCAATGGAATGCCGGACCATCCAGCGAATTGAGCCTCGGGAATGGCTTCGTTGACTTGGCGCTCTGGACTCTTTCAGTAGCGGCGGTGTTTGGAACAATAAGAAAATGGCGAAGGCGGCGGCTCGAGAACGAGCCATTTCCGCCGGCCTGGCTCCGCGTCCTGCGAGAGCGGGTGCCGTACTACGCTCTGCTCTTCGACGGCGAACAAGCCGAGTTGCGTAAGCTTATTCGCGTCTTTCTGTCAGAGAAAAAATTTGAGGGTTGTGGCGGTCAGGCAATCACTGACGAAATTCGGGTCACGATCGCGGCCCAGGCTTGCATCCTTTTGCTGAATCGGGAGCACGATTACTACGGCGGGCTCCACTCTATCCTCGTGTATCCAAGCTCCTATGTCGCGCCGGCGAAGTTTATCGATGATCTGGGAGTAGTCCACGAAGGCGACGAAGGCCGGCTCGGCGAAGCGTGGCTTCGGGGCGCAATCATTCTCTCCTGGGACGAGGTCCGCCAGGATGCGGTCGATTTCGACGACGGCTACAACGTCACTTTGCACGAGTTCGCGCACCAGCTCGATCAGCAGGACGGAACGTTCGACGGCGCGCCGCTTCTGGAGAAGTCTTCCCACTACCGGTCGTGGGCGCGCGTCCTGATGAAAGAATATCAGGCCCTGGGCCGGGCGGCGGAGCGCGGGCAGGAAACGTTGATCGATCAATATGGCGCGACTAATCCGGCGGAGTTCTTTGCCGTAGTCACGGAGGCATTTTTCGAAATGCCGGAGGCCCTGAAGGAAGAACACCCGGAGCTCTACGAAGAGCTGAGAAAATTCTATCATCAGGATCCGCTCGCGCGGCTGGAAGCGCGAAGGATCTAACAGGAGGCAACTGAGGAAACAGAGGTGTCGCCCAAGATGAGTAAAAATTTCGAAGAGCTGGATTATCAAGAAACGCCGCTCGGGGAACTGAGCCTGCGGCGAAGGCGGATGCTGTCGTTAGGCGGGATCGACGTTTACGAGGTGAAGCTGGGCGACGCGTTTCTCATGTCGAGCCTGTTCCATGAGGTGGAGGAGAAGCTGGCCCATCTGGGATTGGCTGAGCTCGAAGGCGCGAACTGGGATGTGGTGGTGGGCGGACTCGGACTTGGATACACGGCCGTGGCGGCGCTCGAGCATAGCGAGGTCGCGTCGCTCCTGGTCATCGATGCTTTGCAGCCGGTGATCGAGTGGCATCAGCGGGGACTGGTCCCGCTCGGCGGCAAACTAACGGGTGACCGCCGCACCCGCCTCTTGCAGGCTGATTTCTTCGAGCGCGCCCAGTCGGCGGCCGGATTCTCGGAACGGCCGGGCCGGAAGTTCCACGCGGTCCTGCTCGATATCGACCATTCTCCCAGCAACCTTTTGCACCCGGGCAATGCGACCTTCTATCAACCCGACGGCTTGCGCGCGCTTGCGGCCCATTTGCATCCGGGCGGCGTCTTCGCGCTTTGGTCGGACGATCCGCCGGATGAAAATTTCCTCGGCACGCTCGGAGCCGTTTTCCCGGCCGTACGGGCGCATGAAATCTCGTTCCACAATCCGCTGCTCGACGATCAATCCGCCAGCACGGTCTATGTCGCGGAAAAGTCTAATGATTGATTAGAATTCCCGGCGAGGTATTGGGATCGGGAGCACGGACGAACGCATGGTGAACATCGAAGGCTTAAAGGGACCCAGGATCGAACCGGTTGCCGGCGACACGGCGCGGCCTCTGTGGGCGGTGATGATACCGGCCTTCAACTGCGCAAACTATCTTCCCCCATGCCTCGAGGGTGTCCTGGCGCAGGACCCGGGAGACGGAGGCCGGCCGATGCGTCCAGGCTGGGGATGAAGGATGTTAGGTCTGCGCTTGTTTTTTCTTAACGCCTAACCTCACACCCCTGCGTGTTGCCTGACAAAATTGACCAGCGTATAAGCCAATTCTTCGATTAAGATGTCTTTCTTGTCATTGTTATCTCTCACTTCCCGTGCCACCTCAAGCTGGATTGCATTTATGGTCCCACCGTAATGTCTCACCGTAAAACCTCCGCTAACTTCTCCTATTTCACTAATGGTTGAGCTTGCAGGGGAAACAGTAAAACTGAATCCATCTCCGGATGTTCCGATTGTATGCTTGTTGGCCATGAGCAATCCCACCAACCCTCGTCTCTTAAACAAATCATCCCGATCAAACGAAGGCTGAAGGGTTGCACCGTCGCTGGTGCCGACATAAATGTCGGCGGCTGCGAGCTGCGTCCCGTGGATATCAAATAAGAACCCCGTCCCATTCCTATTATTGGTAAGGATATGACTAACGTACTTGTCAACCCAGTAATGATATGCCGCGTAAAACTCGCGCGCCCCACCGTCGACAAATGCACAATTGCTGTCCCTGTCATCGGATGGACGGTTTGCGTCGATGTAATTCCGGCTGAACTCTGCTGTGACAACGTAAGGTGATTCTCCAAACACCTGATACATTCTTCGTGCGATTTTTCTCGTAATGTCATTTGTGCCGACATCCCTGCCATTCTTGAAGCTATTTTCCCCTGTACAATCGTCCGGAGTATTTGCCTGTGTCCTTAACGTCACACCCGGCGGAGCGTCACCGCCGTCATGCGGACACGTCAGCAAGATAGGCAGTGTTCCTCTATGCCTCCTGACAAACTTCTCTGTTGTATACGAAACTATTCTGCTCATTTCTTTCGTTCCCCTTCTTGAATTTCGGGGGGAGTAAATATCTTCCGCCGTTTAGTCTTGAAGTTTAGCATGGAGTTCGCTGGAAAGGGTCTTCTTATTTCGATTCGCGATCAGGCCGCGATTATCACCCTTACCA
>JBAPMH010000015.1:0-1528 GCA_049278515.1 Chthoniobacterales bacterium | reverse complement strand
GGTAGTCGGTCATCGTGTACGGGGGATCCGCGAGCACGAGATCGTACTTTCTGCCCGCCCCGGCTTCCTGCCCGAGACCTGTCACGGCATCCCCTCGCACGACGCGCGCCCCCGTGAGGCCGAGCTTGTCGAGGTTCCGCTCGATCGCGCGCACGGCCTCCGGATCCGACTCGACGAAGACGGCACGGTCGGCTCCGCGCGAGAGCGCCTCCAGGCCCATCGCCCCGGACCCGGCGTACAGGTCGAGCACCCGCGCCCCCTCGACACACGGTGCGACGATGTTGAAGACGTTCTCGCGGACGCGATCCGACGTGGGGCGGGTGTCGAGCCCTTTCGGCGCCTGGATCGTGTGTCCCCTGCGCGAGCCGGCGATGATCCTCACGCTTTCACCGTTGCATTCTCGCACCCAGCAACTCGTGGAGGGCATCGAGGTAGGCGCCGTAGCCCGACGGCGAGGCCCACTCACGCGCGCTCTCGACGGACGTCCCCTCGGGCCATTCGTTGAAGGTGAGGACGAGCTGCCAGCGGGCGTTCGAGGCCAGCATCGCCTCGATGTCGCCTCGCCAGCGTCCGAGGTCCCTGGACAGCCGCGGCGTCGGCTCGCTGTCCTCGTCGAAGCCCGGAGCGATCATGAACGAGTCAGGGGCCAGGTCGTATTCGGGAAGCGCGGCCGAGTACTGGTGCCAGGCATCCGGTTGCACGGCGCAGGTGCGAAAGCCGGCGAACGCCTTGAGGACGATGTACGCGCCGACCGTGTTCGCCTCGCGCCAGCGCCTCGCGGTCGAGTCGCAGCCGTCATCGGCGCTGCCGTACACGTACACGACGAAGCGCCCGTCGACCTTCAGGTACGCCGGCTGCGTCGCATACCGGTCGCGGATGTACTCGAGGTCGGCGCGGATCTTCTCGACGCTCGGGTTCTCGTAGCCCTCGCGCTCGTAGTAGATCGCCCAGCGAAGGGGCGTCGTCCGCGCCGCGGCGAGGTAGCGCGAGAAGCGGAGGTCGGTCGGCGGATAGCCGTCTGGCCCCCACCACGAGTAGATGCCGGCATTGAGGCGCGCATAGAGCAGCGCGTCCGTATGCGCGCGCACGACCTGCGCATCGGCGTTGCTGTAGTAGTCGAGCGACGGGTGGAACAGGCTGTAGGGAAAGACCGGATCGCGGAACCACGCCTCGGGATACCACGCGTAATAGAAGGCGGCGCGAATCGGGAACAAGGGCTGCGACGCGTCCGCGGGCGGCCCACGGAAACGCGTGATGCGACCCGGCCGCCTGAACGTGAAGTGGATAGGGACGTCGGTGTCGGTCAGCGTGTCACGCGCAACACCGTTGAACACGAATCCCTTGCGCAAGGACCTCGCCGCTCGCGCCGTGAACCTGAGCTCGTACTGGGGCCGGTCGGGCTGGCTCGCGTCCGTCACCTCGTAGTGCCGGGAAGCGAGGGCCTGGCGGGCCTGCGCGAGCGTCCAGCCGTGCGGGCTCGCAAGCAGGAGCAGGCTGACGAGCGCCGCAGTCACCACTCGAACAGTAG
>JBAPMH010000014.1:0-2217 GCA_049278515.1 Chthoniobacterales bacterium | reverse complement strand
TGCGCACCTGGTGCAAGTCCTGCGGGACCTAAAGGACGAGTTTGTTGTTTTCGCCTTCGATAGGAAAACTGGCGGCGAAACAATGGTGTTTCCGCGCGCAGAAATGAGGGCCGCAACTGAAGAAATTCTCACAGATAACGGCGTTCGCAGCCAGGGGTCACCGAACCTGCTCAGCATCTGGAACGCGAAGCCGCCGGCGCAGAAATGACTCAAGCTTTGCTTATTGCGCCATTACGTAGCTCTATGATCACCATGAATTCCAAGCTCACCATTTTTGCGGTTGCCGGCTGCCTGATGTTTGCCGGTTGCCGGAAAAGCGCGACAAGCGGGGGGACGTCCAACAAGATCCGGGTCGGCTACATCGGGCTTACCTGCGAAGCGCCGATCTTCAGCGCGGTCGAGAAGGGGTTCTTCAAGGAGGAAGGGCTCGAGGTCGAGATGGTGAAATGCGAGTGGGCGAACTACAAGGATGTGCTCGCGCTCGGCGGGTACGACATCACGCATCACCTGGTGATGTATTTTCTGAAGCCGATTGAACAGGGCCTCGATGTCCGGTTCACGGCTGGAATTCACAAGGGGTGTCTGCGGGTTCAGTCATCGACCAAGGGAAACATCCATACCGTGCAGGACCTGCGCGGCAAGCGGATCGGCGTCCCGGGGATGGGAACGCCGCCGTTTATTTTCGCCAACCGGGTGTTGGGCGCGAACGGAATCGATGCGAGCAAGGATGTGAGCTGGCGGGTTTTCCCGGCGGGCGAGCTTGGCCTCGCGCTGGATAAAGGCGAAGTCGACGCCGTCGCCGATTCCGAGCCGATCGGCAGCCTGCTCCTGGCGGAAGGAAAAGTCCGCAACGTTGCCGATCAGGCGGCGGATATGCCTTACAAAGACGAATATTGCTGCGCTGTTATCGTGAACGGGAAATATCTGGCCGCCAATCCGAAAGGCACCGCGGCCGCGACCCGCGCGCTGCTCAAAGGCGCAAAGTGGGTCGAAGCAAATCCAGCCGCGGCGGCTCGTTTGTCCGTCGAGAAAAAATATCTCGCGTCCAATCCGGAGCTGAACACGGTCGCGATCTCCCACCTCCGTTACGTCCCGAGCGTCTCCGGCGCGGACGACGCCGTGAAATCGGCGTCCGCGGAGATGAAAGTGGCGGGGATGCTCAGTCCGACGACCGATGTGGCGGCGCTCGCCCAGAAGGCATTCGTCCATCTCGATGGCGTGACGGATGAGTGGATCAATAATTTGCAGGTCGAGAAAGTGGCCGGCGGCCAGGTGCCGCCGGACCAGGATATTCGTCTTTACGCGGAGTTGATTCTCGGCGACCACGAAGACTCATGTTGCAAGAGGCCAGTCGTCGCGGAGCAGAAATAAATCAGGCCAGGCCGGATGCGACGTTGGCCGATGTCTCGGCCGAACGGGAAAGCAAACGGTGGCGGACCTGGCTTCCCGTCCCGGTGGCGAATGTCATTTGCCTGGTGACGCATTGGTTGGTTTCGAAGACCGAGCCGCCGATGGAAACGCGCTCTTATTTCGTTTTCCTTTGGAACTTTCTGGCGGTGTCGTTCCTTCTCGCGTTCGCGCAGCTTTGGTGGCCGGCCTTGCGAATACGGATGCGGCAAATGGGGCCAATCTTTGCCGCGGCCCTGCTCATGTTATGCGCCTGGGAATGCATCACCTCGGGTTTTCGCCTGCTCCCGCTTCCTTATTTCCCGGGCCCGGCCGCGGTGTTCCAGAGTTTGATCAACGATCGCGCCCTCCTCTTCGACAGCACATGGCACTCGCTGGTTCTGTTACTCGGCGGTTACGCGCTTGGTGTCGTCGCGGGTCTGATCAGCGGCATCTGCATCGGATGGTCGACGCAAGTCCGTTATTGGGGGATGCCAATCCTGAAAATTGTCGGCCCTATTCCCGCCACGGCCTGGATCCCGCTGGCCATGGTCGTCTCGCCTTCGGCCGTTTTTTCCGCGGCGTCCCTGATCGCCCTCGCTGTCTGGTTTCCGGTGACAATGCTAACGGCGTCCGGCATTTCGAACACCCGTGCCTCGTATCTCGACGTCGCCCGCACTCTCGGCGCCGGGCGGCGTTATTTGATCTTCCGGGTCGCGATTCCGGCGGCTCTTCCGAGCATTTTCATCGGCCTCTTTATGGGATTGGGGGCGTCGTTCCTTACCCTGGTTGTGGCGGAAACCGTCGGCGTAAAATCCGGTCTCGGCTGGT
>JBAPMH010000013.1:0-10514 GCA_049278515.1 Chthoniobacterales bacterium | reverse complement strand
CGTCAGGACTACGCCCCGTAGCTCTTCGTGAATTTCTTGCGGGACTCGGATTCGGCCTGGGAGACAGCCGGTTCATCCGGTTTTTCGCCAGATGAGACCGGTGCGGGCTCTGGTATCTCCGGTTTGGCCTCCGGTTGAGACGGAGCTGCGGACTTCTCTGCCGGCGATTGTTGCGACACCTCGACAAACGCCATCTGCAAATTCGAGAGAGTGTTCCGCAAGACCGCGCCCTCTTCGTTCGTCAAATTCCCCCGGGTCTTTTCCTGGATCATGGCGAGCTGATCGATAAACATTTTCGCCAGCTCGAGATTCACTTCGCCCTGGCCCGTTTGGGGATTTGGGATCTGACCGAGAAAAAGCGCCGCATTCTGGGCCTGCATCATCACAAATTCGATGAAGCGCTGCGACATCTCGCCCGACTGGGTATTGGTTTGGACTTCAGCCATGGCAGGAAGATAGTTGAAGCGTTAAAGAGTTAAAGCGTTGAAGCGGTCGTCCTCTTCAACGCTTCATCGCTTCAATATTCCCTCCCACCGGCGGCCGGACCAGAGCCAGAACGTAGGGCTGATCCAGAAAATACTTTGCGGCGACGCGCCGGACCTCCTCCAGCGTGACCGCCTCGACATCGCGTTCGAGCGCCTTGTAATGGTCGAACCCGAGGCCATAGAGCTCGTCCAGAGCGGCCATATAACCAAAAGAATCGTTGCTCTGGTTCGCGATCTGTTGTTGCCCGATCAATTTCCTTTTGGCCCGCGCCAATTCTTCCTCGCTGAGCCCGTCCGTGGCCAGTTTCCGGATTTCCTCGAGCAAGGCCGCTTTCACCGGCTCGATCTTTTGCGGATCGGTCCCCAGGTAAAACAGGAACAATCCCGGCACCAGTCCCTGCATCTGGCTCGCGCCGACGTAATAGGCCAGCCCCATCTGTTCGCGGATCCGGACGAAAAACCGGGAGCCGAGATCGCTGCTCGCTTCGTCGATCAATTCAAGCGCCGAGCGGTCCGCGCTGAAAATGTCCGTCCCGCGGAACCCCGCCATCAAAACGCCTTGCGCTTTCTCTTTCAAACTTTCGACGGCCACTGTTTCCTTGAGCGGCTCCGGCGGCGGCGGCGCCGTCAAAGCGAGTTCGCCCGGTTTCATTTTGCCGAGCGTCTTTTCAAAGAGTTCCCGAACCTCAGCGGTCTTCACGTTTCCAAAAACGGAGATAACGCCGTTACGCGCTACGAGATAGCGATCTCGGAAAGCAACCAATTGTTTCCTGGTCAACGTCGCCACGGACTCGGCCGAGCCTTTGCCACGCAACGCATAAGGATGCTCGCCAAAAAGCGCCTGACGCAAAATATTGCGGGCCACTGTCGTCAGTTGCTCTTCGTCTTCTTTTATTCCGGCGAGCTGCACTTCGCGTTCACGCTCGAGGGCCGTCTCGGGCATGGTCGCGTTCAAGAGGACGTCGGCCAGGATCTCGGCCCCGAGTTGCAAATCCGGCTCGGTAACGTCGACCGCGACGCTAAAACTGTTGTTCCCCGCGTCGCTCCCGATACTGCCACCGACCGCCTCGATCTCATCGGCGATTTGCTCCGCCGTCCGGGTCTTCGTCCCCTTCAACAGCGTTTTCGCCATCAATCGAGTGATTCCGTTGGTCTCACGCGTATCCGCCAACAATCCTCCACGAAAGACCGCCGCCATGGAGACCAGCGGGAGCCGCGGATCCTCCCGAACCAGAAGCCGGAGCCCGTTCGACAGCTCAACCTTCTGGATTTCGCCGGCGACAACCGCGATCACGCGCTCGGTCTCACCCTGCTTGCCAGTCTTTGGGTTCAGCGAGACGATCGTAAGGTTGTCGTCGACCAAATATTTCCCGGCCACCCGGCGGATATCGTCGGAGGTGAGTCGCTGGACGGCTCCGAGATAATCCCGCGTGAAATCAAGATTGCGGGTCAGGAACCAATTCGATCCGAGATCCGACGCCTGGCCACGCATCGTCGTGAGCGAGCCGAGGTGGTGGCTTAGCGAGATTTTCTTCGCCTTCGCAAGCTCCTCCGCTTTGACGCCAGACCCCTGGATGTCGCGGATAATCTCCAGAATGAGCTCCTGTGCTTTCTGGCGATTCGCCGGCTCAACCGTCGCGTCGATTCCGAGCAGTCCCGGGTCGCCCGGGGTATAGGAAAAAGCCGACACCCCGTAAGCCAGGCCCGTTTCTTCGCGCACCCGCCGGTAGAGGCGCGAGCTCCGGCCGTCGCCGAGAATTGTCGAGAGAATATCCAAAGCCGGAACATCCGGATGCGTGATTTCGGGAATGTGCCAGGCAAGGGAGAGCCGCGTCAGCTCCGTGACAAATTCCTGGTCTACCTGGCGGCGGCCGAGTTGGGACGGCTCAGCCGGAATGAAGACCGGCTGAAGCGATTTTGCGGGATAGGACTCGAAAAACTCATCGAGCTGGCGGTAAACGGCGTTTGCCTCGACATCGCCCACGACGATAAACGTAAGATTATTCGGGACGTAACGCGTCTGGTAATACCGCATGACATCGTCCCGGGTAAGCTGGTTGAAGACGTCGATCAGCCCGATGACTGGCAGCCGATAGGGATGACGCTGAAAGGCCGTGGCGAAAAGTAATTGGCCCGCCATCCGATCGGGATCGTCCATGCCCATGGCGAACTCGCGGCGGATCACCTCCTGTTCTTTCACATACTCTTCCGGGGGCAGGGTTGAATTCATCATCGCGTCGGACAAAACCTCCAGCGCGACGGCAACTCCATCTTTCGGCACATCGATCCAGAAAACGGTGCGATCAAACGAGGTATAGGCATTGATATAGCCGCCGACGCTTTGCACTTTCCGGGTGATGACGTGGGCCGGATTGGCTTTGGTTCCTTTAAAGAGCATGTGCTCGAGGATGTGCGACAACCCCGCGCCGAGGTGCTGATTTTCATCCACGCTTCCGGTCCCGCACCACGCCTGCACGCTCGCCACCGGCGCACTGCGATCTTCCTGCACGATGATGGTCAGGCCATTGGGCAGGACACGTTTCTGGGCAGAATTCGGAGGAAAAGTGATGCCGGGACCGGCTTCCGCCAGACCGGTTTGGAGATTAGCGCTACGCATACAGGCGAACGAGAGCGCCTCAGCCGGCGCGGCTCGATTCAGGACAACTTCGGCGCAGACGCCGGAAGTCCAAGTGGAACGTCGGGATGGGAACGCTTTTGCGGCTCGAACGGTTTGACGAACGCCTCGTGGAAATCAAAAACGTTTTTGAAATCCTCGATCGAATCCTCCTCGGTCTTTCCGAAGATTCCGGCACCGATGAGGTTAAAGACCATGTGCCCGACGTCTTCGCACGACCGGATGCCCCAGTAGGACAACACCGTCACCACCATCGGCCCGAACTCCTTGAGGGCATATTGGCGCACTCCTTCGAGCAATTCCGGACCGGCCACGTGCCGAACAGAAGCGCCTTTGGCTTTTTTTTGCTGCTTCGTCGTGTAATCGAGCGCGTCCCGGAGAAAAACGTAGGCCTCGCGCTGATAGCGCGGGTCGCTGGCCACAATCGAGTCGAGAGCTTCCGCGAATCCTATTTTTTGCATCTTGAAGCGCCCATTTTACCAAGCGTCGCCTAGATAAGCAACAACGCTCGCCCGAGCAGCTCTTGCAAAAAACTATCCGCTGGCCGGATTCCGACCCTGGCATAATTGTAATTCATGACTTTCTCCCGAGATTTCAGTCTCCGTCCCCTGGCTGTCTGGCTGGCAGTCGCATTGCTTTTCGCTGGCGCGCTCGGCGGTTCTACGCACCTGGCCAGCGCCGCGGAGCCGGAGAAGAGCCCAGCCTACCCGCCGACCTTGAGCGGCGGCGCGCTGTGCGGCTCGTGTACTGCGCCGGAGAAGCTGTCGTGGAAGACCGTGATTCCGCCGGAAAACGAGCCCGGTGAGCCGCTCGTGATCACTGGCAAAGTTTTTCAGCAGGATGGGAAAACGCCCGCCCAAGGGATGGTGCTGTGGGTTTATCACACGGACCGGACCGGGTATTACAATGAGAAAGACGACGCGAGTCATCCCCGGCTGAAAGGTTGGATGAAAATCGGCGCGGAGGGGAAATACGAGTTCCGGACGATCCGGCCGGGCGCTTATCCGCATCGGACAACGCCTGCGCACATTCACGCGCACCTGTATGGGCCGGGATTCTCGGAGCGGTCGATTGACGATTTCTGGTTCAAGGACGATCCACGGATCAACGAGAAGGAGTTGAAGCAGCAAGCGGAGAACGGCGGGCATCCGGTGATTGTCGAGGTGAAACGCGGCAGCGACGGCGTCTGGCGCGGCGAGCGTGATATTACCGTTAAGATGGCGAAGTAGGGAGAGCCCCAAGGAGCGGCGGTTTGAAACCGCCGTGCGGTCGGCGATTTCAAATCGCCGTTCCTTGACGCGGCAAGGAAGCTCTTTGCCCTCTCTCATACCCGGCGTTAGAATCGCGCCATGAGTTCGTTGCAGCAGGAAATCGAGCAACGCGGGTTGCGCATGTTCGATCTGGTCGATCAGAACCCGGAATCGATCTTCAGCAAAGCCGGGTTTTACCAGCGCATGATGGCCTTCTCGATGCGCGACGAGCATTTCAAGGTCCAGATGTTCCGGTTCGTGGACGTGCTCGCCTCGCTCCGCCATTCCACCGACATCGTCCAGCACCTGAGCGAATATTTTGCCGACATGCAAAACGGGTCGGTGCCGTTCCTCCAGACCGGCATCAAGGCGGCCCGGATTTTTCCGTGGATCACCGCGCCAATCCTCCGTTGGAACGTCTCCGGCATGGCGCGCCAATTCATCGCCGGGCGCGATCCGGACGACGTGATGAAGACGCTCCGGAAACGACGCGGGGAAAAGATCGGGTTCACGGTGGATTTGCTCGGCGAAGCGGTGGTGAGCGAACACGAGACGGACGAGTACGCCGCTCGTTGTCTGGCTCTGGTGGAAGGCCTCTCGGCCCAAACCCAGGGCTGGCGCGATCCGCTCGGCAAAGACACTGAGCTTTTCCCGGTGGTGAACGTTTCGGTGAAAATTTCCGCGCTCTATTCGCAGATGAACCCGGCCGATCCGGAGGATGCGATCGCGCATCTCGCGCCAAAACTCCGCCCGATCCTGCGCCGCGCCCGGGAACTGGGCGCGTTCATCAATTTCGACATGGAGAGTTACGCGCACAAAAACACCACGCTCGAACTTTTCCGGACGCTCTTTATGGAACCGGAGTTCCGGGAGTGGCCGCACGCCGGGATCGTGATCCAGGCCTACTTGCGTGATGCCGAAGCGGACCTTCGGAACCTCATCGAATGGGGCCGGCAGCGCGGCACGCGGTTTACCGTCCGGCTCGTCAAAGGCGCCTACTGGGATTACGAGAAGATCAAGGCGGCCCAGAACGGCTGGCGGGTGCCGGTGTGGCTCCAGAAACCGCAGAGCGACGCGAACTTCGAAGTTTGCACGAGGGTCCTGCTCGAGAACGAATCGATCGTCACCTCGGCGTTCGGTTCTCACAACATCCGGAGTATTGCGCACGCGCAGGCCTATGCGCAGCAGCTCGGGATCGATAAAAGCCGGATCGAATTCCAGCTCCTTTACGGAATGGCCGGCCCGATCAAACGCGCCCTCGTCGAAATGGGTTATCGCGTCCGCGAATATTGCCCGGTCGGCGAGCTCCTGCCGGGAATGTCGTACCTCGTCCGGCGACTGCTCGAGAACACGTCGAACGAAGGATTTCTTAAGGCGAAGTTTTCGGATAATGCAGGCCCGGAGCAATTGCTGCGCGACCCGCGTACGCTGACGACGAAATCGACCCGGCCGGCATCGCCGATGCCGGCTCCAGGGCGTAACGGGCAATCCCTCGACACGCCGCCGGGCGACACCTACGAAAACTCGCCTTCAGTCAATTTCGTCCACGAAAAAGCGCGCACCCGGATGCGGAGCGCCATCGAGGAGATGCGTGGGAAACTCGGCCAGAAATATCCGATCGTGATCGACGGCAAAAAAATCTGGACCGACAATTTCATCGACTCGATCAATCCCAGCTCGCCGACGCAGGTAGTCGGCGCAGTCGCGGAAGCGACCGTAGAGCATGCGGAACAGGCCGCCGCGGCCGCCAAGAAAGCTTTCGAGCATTGGTGTCGCGTCAGCGTCGAACATCGCGCCGAGCTCCTGGAGAAAGTGGCGACCATCATGGATCGCCGGCGGTGGGAGCTCTGCGCTCTCGAAGTTTTCGAAGTCGGCAAACCTTGGGCGGAAGCCGACGGCGACATTCGTGAAGCGATCGATTTCCTGCTCTTTTACGCGCAGCAGATGCGCCTCCGCGGTTTGCCTCGGCTCACCCAGCACGTCCCCGGCGAAGAAAGTTATCAGCACTACTGGCCGCGCGGCGTCGCGCTCGTCATCGCGCCGTGGAATTTCCCGGTGGCCATTCTCACCGGCATGGTCTCGGCCGCGATCGTGACCGGCAACACCGTGATCATGAAACCCGCGGAGCAGTCCGCCGTCTGCGGCGCGATGCTGATGGAGATGTTCGAGGAAGCGGGGGTTCCGCCCGGTGTCCTAAATTACCTCCCCGGCAAAGGCCGCGTGATTGGCCAGCACCTCGTCGATCACAAGGACGTTCACATGATCGCGTTCACCGGCTCCCGCGAAGTCGGGCTCCGGATTTGGAAGAGCGCGGGCGAAACACGCGAAGGCCAGTTGGAATTGAAGCGGGTCGTTTGCGAGATGGGCGGCAAAAACGGGGTCATCGTGGATTCCGACGCCGACCTCGACGAGGCCATCGTCGATACGATTTATTCGGCGTTCGGTTACCAGGGCCAGAAATGTTCTGCCTGTTCCCGGCTTATCGTGCTCGAGGACAATTACGACCGCGTCGTCAAGCGCCTGGTCGAAGCCGCCGCAAGTTTGCGGGTCGGCAATCCGGAGGCGCCCGGGATAACGGTCGGCCCCGTGATCGACGAGACGGCTTACCGCCGGATTTTAGAGATCATCGAGACCGGCAAGAAAGAGGCGACGCTCGCCTTCCAGGGCACCACGCCGCCGGAAGGCTTCTTCATCCCGCCGACGATCTTTACCGATGTGAAACCGGGCTTCAGCCTGGCCTGTGAAGAAATCTTCGGACCGGTCCTGAGCGTGCTCAAAGTGCGCGACCTCGACGAAGCGATCCGCGTCGCGAATGAGACGGACTACGCTTTAACGGCCGGTTTCTTCTCCCGCAGCCCGGCGAACATTGAGCGGGTGAAAGCCGAGCTCGTCGCTGGTAATGTTTACATCAACCGCTCCTGCACCGGTGCCGTGGTTGGCCGCCATCCTTTCGGCGGCTTCAAGATGTCAGGCGGCGGCACCAAAGCCGGCGGCGGCGATTATCTCCTCCAGTTCATGGTCCCCCGCGTCGTCACCGAAAATATCATGCGCCACGGCTTTGCTCCGGATACTACGCCGGAATTTCGCGCGCCTTTTGGGTCGGCTCACGAGCTAAGCGGATCGTGATAGAGATAGTGCCCTGCAGCCATTTCCGGAAACGACAATGAACGCGTCTCGACTCGCGCCTCTGTTCTTCGCCAGGTACGTGATCTTCCTCCTCCTGGCTTCGTCGGCGTTCGGGGGCCTGAGCGGGATCAGCTTTGTTTATCAGCCGCTGACGACCATGGGGACGGACGCCGAGGCCGGGATCATCATCGCCAAGATTCCAATCATCGCCAGCGGACCGCCTGCAAACGTGCTCAGCTACATTTGCGCTCCGCACCAATTGCCCCAACGCGGGCCGGAGATCGTCGACGACTCGAATTTGCTCTCGCGTCTCGGGATCTCGGTCACGGGCGAAGAAGGAGCGGACGCCACCCATTTCATCGCGACCCTCGATTTGTCGCAGATGAAGTCGACGAAGAATTACGAGCTAACTGATGAGGCGGTGGTCAAAGCCACGCTCCGGTGCATCCGCAGCACGATCAACGAAGTCGGCCAGAAAGGGATTTGGAAGATCAAGATCATCGCTCGACCGCAGGACGGCGCGAAGTGGCGCAAGTTCGAGACGGATTATCGGCCGCATCCGAAACTGTAGCGACGGCGCTCTGTCGCCGTAAAACCTGCTACAAACACGCTGGTTACGCCGACAGAGCGGCGTCGCTACAACAACGAATGGCGCGAAGCGGATTCTGATTCGATGATGCGGGATGCTTTATGTGGTGGCTACGCCGATCGGCAATCTCAACGACATCACGTTGCGTGCGCTCGAGGTTCTAAAAACTGTGGACGTGATCGCGGCCGAAGACACGCGGCATTCCGGGAATTTGCTCCGGCATTTTGAAATCCGGAAGCCGCTGGTCAGCTATCACGAGCATAACGAGGCGATGCGCTCGGAGGAGCTGGCGGAGCGCCTGGCGGCGGGGGAAAACGTCGCGCTGATCACCGATGCCGGGATGCCCGGGCTCTCCGATCCCGGGGCCCGGCTGGTTCGGAAATGCATCGAGCGCGGCCTGGCTTACACCGTCATACCCGGCGTTTCGGCAATTCTCACTGCCCTGGTGGGGTCGGGTCTCGAAACTGAATCGTTTTGTTTTCGCGGGTTCCTGCCAGTGAAAAGCGGGCAGCGCGAACGCGAGCTCCGGACCGCCGCCGAGAGTACGGCAACCTCGGTATTCTTCGAGTCGCCCTACCGGATCCTGAAAACCCTGACGGCCTGCGCGGAACTAATGCCGGACCGGCAGCTTTGCGTGGCCCGCGAGCTGACCAAGAAATTCGAGGAGTTCCGGCGCGGGACGCCAGCAGAGCTCGTGGCGCATTACACCGCGCGTCCGGCCAAAGGGGAGATTACGCTCGTGATCGAGGGTCGAGACGGTTAGAAAGCGGCTGTCATCCCGAGTCCCGCCATTGCGGGACGAGGGACCTTACAGGCACTCAATCGCTTCCGCGGGACAAGAGGCTCAGTCCGCCGGTGGACGCCATATATTTCGCGCAGGCGGTTGACCGTGTGACAGGTCCCTCGGCGCGCTCCGCCAGCCTCGGGATGACATCGCTGGCAGCAGCGTCTTTTCCGCTTGTCAAAGCCGTCCAGCTGTGGGAGTTTGCGCGGCTTTTCCCCCAGGCATCCGGCTTTTCGTATGGCTTACGCAATTATTAAAACAGGCGGCAGACAACACCGTGTCGCGGAGGGCGATATTATCGATGTCGATCTCCTCGAGGGAGATGCGGGCAAAGAAACCATTTTCGGCGACGTGCTCTTTCATGGCGACGGCGACACACTCACGCATGGCAGTCCGCTCATCGAGGGCGCAACTGTCACTGGCGAAGTAGTCGAGCAGCGCAAGGACAAGAAAGTCATCGCTTTCAAGTATCGCCGCCGGAAAGGCTATCACCGGACGGTGGGCCACCGGCGCAAGCTGACCCGGATCAAGATCACCGGCATCAGCCTTGGCGGCAAAACAGCAAAAAAGAAGAAAGCGAAGGAAGAGGTAGCGGAAGGAGCCGAGTAATCGGCGGCCTACCGGAGCCCTCAACCATTAACTCTCAACTCTCAACTCACCCCGATGGCACATAAAAAAGGACAGGGCAGCGTCAAGAACGGCCGGGATAGCGTCAGCAAGCGGCTGGGCGTCAAGAAATTTGGCAGCGAAGTGGTCGTCGCGGGCAACATCATCATCCGGCAGCGCGGGACGAAGTTTTTGCCCGGCAAGAATGTGGGCCTGGGCCGCGATTATACCATCTTCGCGCTTGTGGATGGCCAGGTGCGTTTCGATCGCTCGGGGCGACGGGTAAACGTCGAGCCCGTCACCGCGACGTAGCGTCCTGTCATCCCGAGCAAGGTCGAGGGATCTCGTGATTTCGCCGCGAGTTTAGCAACGGGATTCTTCGAACTGCGTTCCGCTGCGCCTCACTTCGCTCAGAATGACGAACGAATAGACTGGTGCGCGCACGAGTCTTCGCGATAAAAAGAATTCCGCTCCATGAAATACCAGACCTATCTTCTCTTCGGTGCGCCCGGCAGCGGCAAGGCACCCAGGGCCGCACCCTCGGTAGCATCCCGCGCTTTTTTCATTGCCCTTGCGGCGATGTGTTTCGCTCGATCGATACGCGAACCGCGGTCGGCCAGGCATTTCTCGACTATTCCAGCAAAGGCCAGCTCGTCCCGGACGACATCACCGTCAAACTTTGGAAAGCCGCCATCGACGCCGCGGTGGAGGCGCACAAATTCAAACCCGACATCGATATTCTCGTCCTGGACGGGATTCCGCGAAATGTCGCCCAGGCCAGGATCATGGATGATTTGATCGATGTGAAAAAAGTTTTTCACCTCTCCTGCCCGGACCGTACTTCGCTTTTTGCCAGGCTGAAAAAGCGGGCGCTGAAAGACAACCGTCTCGACGACGCGAATGACGAAGTCATCAAGCGACGCCTGGCCATCTACGAACAGGAATCGAAACCGGTACTCAACTATTACTCGAAAGACCGGATCACCTGCCTCGATGCGACCGAGCCGCCGGCGAAAGTATTAATGCATATCCTCGAAAG
>JBAPMH010000012.1:0-12165 GCA_049278515.1 Chthoniobacterales bacterium | reverse complement strand
ATTCTTGCGCGATCGGGAAAGACGCGTTCGCATTGATCCAGGGTTTTTAGCGCTTCTTCTTTCTTCCCCTGGGATGCCTGGGCCTGGGCCAGCTTGTAGAACGCGGTCCGCAAATAGGGCATTTCTTCGAGCGCGCGTTTCAGGGCCAGCTCAGCGACGTTATAGCGGCGCCGCTCCAGATTCTGAGTCCCGATAGTAAGCTGCCGGTAGGGAGACTCCGGAGTCAGTTGCAAAGGCTCGGGCGGTGCCTGGTCGGTCCGCACCAGCAGCACCGATACAAAATCATCGAACAACATCTTCCATTCGCCCGTCGCTACGAGCTCGGCCATGGGCGCGCCCTGAGAGCTTCGCGGCCAGAGAATGTACTGGGCCCCGGAGCTTTCTATCACTTCCTTCCAACCTGGCTGAAATCTCTGGACGGTCAGGTATTGTCGAAACGTTTCGGAATCGTAGACCGTGTCCGCCCGGCCATCGATGAAGACCTTCATCTGGCCATTCGTTCTCAAGTGAAGATAACCGCCCCAGTTGTAATAGGAGAAGACATTCCCGGAAAGGTGATTGACCTGGATGTAGCTGCAGGTCTCGACCGGGAAGTCGTCTTCGGCAGTCAGGTAATGAAAGGCGTAAGGAACGAGCGGGTAGGAATAGAGCCAAAACAATCCCAGCCCGGCGGCGAGAATGGGGGTGATCAGCTTTGGAATTCTTTGCATGATCGGAACGAGCAACACCGCCAGGGCCGGCCCCGTGATCAGGCTTTGCGAAAGGGCAAACAAAACGATGAAACGCCGGCTTGTCAGCGACATGGCCAGGGTCAAAAGAATCAGTCCCAGGGCAGCCCAGTTAAGGTCTTGTTTTCCGCGCCAGCGGCGGAAGAGAAGGAACAAAGTGGCGAGAGCGAAGAGGGCGATCGCGTAAGGGTAAAGCGGGGAATGAGTCCCTACGTCGACAAATGGGGGGCGCCATTCATCGAGTTCCTTGAAGGCCGATGACCGGTCAAAGGCATATTTGAGGGGATAGGCGAACGCCTTCCACCCACTTGGATTCAAAAGAGAGAGAAGAGCGGACGCAAGCCAGATCAGGGCAGCGCGGATTCGATCGGACTTCTCACCGAAAATAATGGTTGGGGACAGGAGGACCAGCAGAGCCATCAGGCCAAAGAAAAAGCCGCCGTGCAGATTCGCCCAGACAAGAAAAAGCAAAGGCAAATAGAAGGGCGGCCTTTTCCTGGGCAAGAGGAGACAGAGAAGCAGGACGTAAAAGAGATTGGTAACCAGGTGCGGGCGAAGATCGAGAAAAGGCGCGGCCACCGCCGCGCCCAGGAGAACGCTGAGATAGCCGGACAACGGTTCTTTGCTGAGCCGCCAGACAACGCGAAAGAGGAGGAGAAAGGTGGCAACCAGCAGGATCCACTTCACATACACGAGCGAATTTTGACCGAAGACCTTCGCCGTCGTGGCGAAGAGCAAATCGGTAAGCCATTCGTGTTGAAGCCAGGGCTGCCCATTCCGCGTGAACGACCACGGGTCCACGAGGGGCAGAGATTTGTGCTCGATAATCCAGCGCCCAATCGCGAGGTGGAACCACAAGTCAGAACCCCTCATCATGGTAAATCCGAACGAGAGGAAAGAGGGGATTACGGCCAGATACCACACGGACCGGGGAATGCCGCTGCCCGTCGGGGATCTTGGTTCGACATCCGATGGAGTTGAGTCGCCGTTATTCATTGCATCCTGCCTGAAGCCGCAAACTGCCAAACGTCCGGGACGTTTACCGCTCGACGGAACTGAAACGCAGGGCCCGATGCAGGCGGCTGGGCAGCTGAGGCAGGTTTCGGCGTTCGATCAGGTAAGTAATGACGCCAGCCAGTTCCTTGTAAATGTAGTTCTTGTTTACCGCCCCTTGCAGGTACTGCTCTCCGCTGCTGCCGCCGGTTCCGATCCTGGTGCCAATCATTCGTCGCACCATCTGGAGATGACGGTAACGGAAATTGCCAAGCTGTTCGTCGATCTCGATGAGGGTGTTGAGCAGGGCAAAGGGAAGGCGAAACAGCGGCTCGTCGCGGTAAAGCATGATGAACAAGGCCGCGCGCAAAGCGGTCGCGGAAAAATCGCCGGCGCCCGACTTGAAAAAGGTTTCGTCGAACTTGCCCAGAAGATCGGGACGTTCGTCGCGCTCCGACAGGCTCGCTTCGTAGAGCTTCCGGTAATGCACCCAGAACTTGGAGGATTGCTCACTGCCCGAGTGAGTTTGTTCCACCTGCCAATCATGCCAGAACGACTGATCGAAAAACGGCATGCGCCGCAACCACTGTTCGACGAGACGCAGAAGTGAGATGCCTTTCTCAGCCTCCACGATTGTCTCGTAATCGGCCTCGTTGAAGCCGCCCATCTCGGTGTGCTTGTAGTAGTCGGGCCGAAAACGATTTTCCATCCGCAGTCCGAGGGTCGCTTCAATCTGGCGGAACTGGGTGCTCTGAAAACCGGAGGCGCCCTCGAGACTGGAACGGAAATCGAGGAAATCGAGCGGGGTCATGGTTTCGAGCACGTCCACCTGATGGTTCAGGAGTTTCCAGATTTCCACGATCCGCTTCAGGCGATGAACCACCACGTTCATGTCCGGGCCATCGTCGTCGGCGGATGGTTTTTGGAGGACTTCGCAGCAGGCCTTCAGCTCGTGGAGGATTTGTTTGAACCAGAGCTCGTAGGTCTGGTGGACGATGATGAAAAGCATCTCATCGTGGGCGTGAAGCTTGCCTTCCACGAAGTTGACCGGTGCCTGCAAACCCAACAGTTTTTCAACGGCGAGATAGCTCCCGTAATAGGCGGGCTCCCCGCCACTTTTGAATGGGCACTCCATCGCCGGAGTGTCGCGCATCCGACTGGTTAAAGTCAATGGAGCCGGCGCCCAGCGATACCGGAAAGCGGATACCGGAAACCGGATAGAGAACACGGTGAATGATTTGGCACACGCCCTCATCGCAGAGGTGCGAGGCGTTCTTCGATTTCTGTGGCGACGGAGCGAGGGGGCGCGGCGCTCAGCGCCTCCTGCTCCTGACATGATCGTGCTCCTGATTCTCCCCTTCTCATCCGCCACAGCCAGCGCCCTCCAGCGCAGTCGCCGAGGGGCGCCGGGGAGTCGCAAGAGCTCCCCGATCAGCCGGGCCAGGGGTCGGACATCGGCGGCTGGCGACGCTCAGAAAGGGCCGGGCAGGCCCGACGCCATGGAGCTCATCTTTCCCTGCATCGTCTCTTCGATCTTGCGGCCGGCTTCGTTGACCGCGGCGACGATCAGGTCCTCGAGCATCGAAGGGTCCTGGGGGTCCATCGCCTCGGGGTCGATCTTCACGGACACGAGCTGCTTGTGGCCGCCCATCTTGACGGTGACCATCCCACCTCCCACGCTCACCTCGATCACCATCTCGTTGAGCTCCCGCTGGAGCCGCTCCTGCATCTCCTGGGGCTGCTTCATAATTGGCGCATGCTGCTCATGGGTGATCCTCCCTGGAACTTCCGTGCTCTTTCACAGTCTCCACCTTGCCGCCGAAGATATCAAGAACTGCCTGAACCTGGGGGGTTTCTACGCTCCTGCCGCGGTCTGCGCCAGGCGTTTCGGCGACGGCCGCGACCTTTTTTCGTGCCGTGCCGCGCGCCGTGCGCCAAGCGAAGCCGAGGCGTGACAATCGAAGACGAGAAACTCACGATCGATCTGCATCATTGTCGTGTATGTGTTATGGGCGACGAGATCAGATGAATCCACGCCAACCATCTAACCCTGTGATGGAGCGAACGGCCGCCCGGTGCGCGTTTACGTTTCCCATAGCTAGAATCTTTTCGCTGCGAACCACGCTCGCTCTTGGTGGCCGTCGCTCATTTTATTCTCGTTAGACCCCATGCGCCAGGTCATCATCGCATCGCTCACCATCGCCTGCGCCGCTGTTCGAGCGGGACAGCCTGAGTCGCCCCATGTCAATGAGTCGGTGCCCGTAGCCGCGGTCGAGCAGATGCAAGGCAACAGCCATGTCCTCATTATGTCGTCCCCTTCGCAGTTCTACCGTCATTTCGTTCTTACTGATGGCGTGAGATGGGACCTTGGGGTCTCCGACGAAGGACAGATCAAATATGTGAGCACTAAAGACACCCGATTTAAGACTGCCGAAGGGATTACCGTTGGGATGCGGCTTTCAGACGTGCGAGCGCGCATCAAGGAACCAATGATTAGATATCCTGGATGGGCGTGGGCCATAGAGTTGCCATCCGGCGGGAAGGCTGCATTTGTTCAGGGGCGCTCATTAACGGAGGGCTCCCTGTCGGCTTCCGCTCCCGTGTCATTTCTCTACTGCGATAACTAATGGAGTCTAACCATGAAATGCCGTTTCGACAGGCTCAAGGCTCTGAGCGAGCCGAAGGGAGCGAATCCCGCGGCCGCGGGACCGCTCATCTAATTCTCGTTAGGCCTATGACACGTTCTCTCTTTGTCGCCATCTGTGTGATTGCTTTTACAGCAAGCTCAAGCATAGCCGCGGAAGCGAGGCTCATCCTCAGAGGCCGGGTCAACACATCATCTAGTTTTCCGGCCTATAGCGAAGACAGCGTTAACTTCTACGGAACCCAGGTTTACCTGCTGGAGAGCGGCATGCTGCGACACCGCACCGAAGAGACGCTCGGTCATCCGGCTCCGGCGGACCTGAAAATTACGGCTGAGCGGGTCCCGAATACGTCCGTCATTCTTGTCACGGCCAACTCAGCCGATGAGGCGGCCGCGCGATCCTTCCTCAGCTTGCTCGTTGACGAATACCTGAAATTCAAGCGCGAGCAGAAGAAGCGTGCGTTCACTGACGCGATTCTTCGTTTGGACTCGGCGCTTAAGGCAGCGTCGCGTGAAGCCGGGCCAGAGCTTCAGAAGATCAAGCAGCAACTCACCGCGGCATCAGTTTTGGATATCGAACCAGATTTTGAAAAGCTACCTGAAAAATAGGCCAACCACGCGATGCCGCGAACTCCGAAAGCTGGCGGACCGCTTCGCGATTAGGTTTTGAGATGATTTCCACACTCCCACTTCGAGCTTATTCTCGTTAGGCCATAATCATGTCGCGAGCATACAACCTTGTCATCCCGTGTTTTGTGCTATTCGCATCCGCATGGTTGTCTTCCGCCACATTCCTGCAGATCAGTTGGGCTACATTCTGCGCATCTGTTCTCCACATGTCGGATGTCAGCATTCTCCGCATCCACATCGTCTCCATCTGGCTTTTCCTGGTCGTATGCAGCGCGTTCCTGCTGCTGCATATCGCCGTTCTTCTGGTGCCTCCGTGGCGCCGGCGTCTCCGTCCGCGAGCCGTGACTCACATCGCGGTTGTCGCCTCGTTGTATGTGATCGCGGTTTGCAGTGCTATCGTCAGCAAGCCCAAGTTTCAGAAGTTGTATCGAGTTTTTCACACCCACCGGCCTAACCAATCGTTGCAACCAACCGCTGACCGCTCTGATGGCCCGCTCAAGATTATGAAACCATTTCCATTCCGATCCAGGCCCGCTTCCGCGAGCGGTAGCTGAGCGCCGTCTCGTTAGGCCTACACGTCACATTGTGCTAACCGAGCCGGTTTCATTTACGGGCACACTGAACCTCAAAGACACGCTCGATCTTCGGCGTTACCATTTCCGCTATGTTGTGGGGTGGCCCGTCCGTATTCTCATGGCTTTGACTTCGTCCTGCATCGCAGCGCTACTTATCGTCGCCGTCGGACCGTCGCATTTCACTCCGTTCATCATTCTTGTGCTCTGTTTATGCGCCTATTTTCCGTTTGGTTGGATCTTCCACCATCGCGTTGCCGCTTGGTGGCATTATCGTCGCCATCGGGATCAATACGCTGAGCACACGGTGACAATCACGAATGAATCGGTGTCTACATCAAGTGTTCGGGCGGACGCGCGACTCAATTGGGACGGCATTAAAGCCATCGTCTCGACATCACGGGGGCTTCTCTTTGTCGTGCCACCGCATTCCGTATGGTTTTGGCTGCCGCAACGCGAATTCGACGGAAACAGCAAGAAGGAACAGATTGTGGCACTAGCTCGAGAGCACAATGTGCGAGTAGAACGAATGGCGTAAGGCTCAATTTCCTAGTGCAACATTTGCCCGGTCTGAAGGAAGCATTGATTGGGTGTTTTGGAGCCATGTCTTTTTCTTGGTCGGTCGTTACACCTTAATAGCAATGAGCACCTACCCAAAGAGCCCGAAGGAAATGACCGCGGGCGTGATGTATTTCCCGCGGATGCTGGACAAGATCCGGCTCCACGCGCGCGGCGACCTGGCGGAGGATTATCACAAGAACCTCGGAGCGGTGAAGGCGGCCGACGGGGTTTGCTGCAATTTTCTGCGGGTCCATTATCGCGACCTGCGCGAGCGCACTCTGGCCGGCGGGAGCGATGAAGAGATTCTCGAATGGTGTTTCGAAAAGGGCCGGCGCTTGAACGGCGGCGACATCCTGGTCTGGAATGGATTCGCTTCGAAACTCGGCTGGAATGATTTCGCGACGCCAGTCCTGGAGGAAACGAAGCAAAAGTATGGTCTGGGTCATCGGACTGACATCGTGACGATTCCTGACTTTATCGATCTGGACGAAAAACGCCGGAATTGAGGGGCTGGAAAGGGAAAGCAGAGCCGTCTGACACAGACGGCCTACAAGGAGGGGCGCTTTCCACACCGCCCACCGAATGAAGCGGAAGGGACGGCGGTTTGGAAAGCGCCGCTCCTTGGCTTTACAGAGGTGGCCGGCCAAACAATAATCGCTCCGCATGGAGAGCGGCCGAGGCGAAGGGCAGAAGGAGATCAAGCGTCGGTCATCTGGCCTAGCCGGAAGGCTGACGTTTATCTTGGCCGTGTGTTTTTCAGCGAGCGTTCTCGATTCGGCCCATGGACAGGAAGCTTCGGTCGAACCGGTTGTAGTCGAGGCCGATCGGCTTCCCAACGCAGAATCGGGAGCGCCGTTCAGCATTGACGTAGTCGACAAAGAGGAACTCCGGCGCGCTCCGCAACTGCGGCTCGATGATATTCTCCGGGCCGAGGTCCCGGGGTTCAGTCTCTTTCGGCGCAACAGCAGCCGGACCGCGAATCCGACAACTCAGGGCGTGACTTTGCGCAACTTCGGGCCAAGCGGCGCGGGTCGCACCCTCGTGCTCCTGGATGGCATTCCGCTCAACGACCCGTTCGCCGGTTACGTCCTGTGGAGCCAAGTCCCGGCGGCCTCGGTCGAATCGGTCCTCACGAACCTGGGCGGCGGTGCCGGATTATTCGGAAACGCAGCTTTGGCAGGGACGATTTTCCTCGTTTCGGAACCGATGGAGAACAATGCCGGCGTTGTCGAAGGATCGATCGGGAATGCCGAGACCTATGAAGCATCCCTGGGCGGGACGCTCTCTCAGCGCCCGTTTGCCGCGGCGATTTTCGCGGAACGCTTTTCCACTGGTGGCTATCCGGTGATCGCTCCAAACCAACGGGGCCGGGTGGACACTAACGCGAGCGCGGATTCCAACCTGTTCGATCTTCGGGCCGAATGGCAGATCGATGCCAACAGCTCGCTCCGCCTGCGCGCGCGGCACTTTGATGATGAACGCGGCAATGGAACCGTGTTCACGCACAACGAGACGACCGGCGACGACATGAGCGCGGTGTTCACCCAAAAATTTCCGGCGCAGCGCGGAGAGTTGCAGCTCAGCCTCTACGGACAGGAGCGAAAGTTCAGCAGCACGTTCAGCTCGGTGAATGCAGCGCGCGATCTCGAAACGCCGGCCCTCGACCAGTTCGATGTGCCGGCCAACGCCGCCGGGGGCAGCATCGTCTGGAGCATGGCGGCGGGCTCCAATCACAAACTCACGCTGGGCGCGGACGCACGCTGGGTTGAAGGCGAAACCAACGAATATTTCTTTTGGAATGGAACCCAATTCACCCGCCTGCGCCGGGCGGGTGGCGAGCAGACGTTCGCCGGGGCGTTTGCCGAGGAGACCTGGTCGGTCTGTCCGGCGGCGACAATTGTCGGCGGTTTTCGGGTCGATCATTGGGAGCTTTCCGATGGTTTCCGCAAGGAAACCGTGCGTGCTTCCGGCCAGGTGCTGCTCGATTCCCGGTTCCCGGACCGCACCGGCGACGAAATCAACGGCCGGATTGGCGCCCGGGTAAAAGCGACGGACGCTCTGGCGTTCCGCGGCGCCTTCTACACCGGTTTCCGGGTGCCGACGCTCAATGAGCTCTACCGCCCGTTCCGTGTCGGCAACGACGTCACCAATCCGAACCCGGAACTCAAGCCGGAGCATTTGCTCGGCGGCGAATTGGGCGCCGAGTGGCAGGCTACTCCTACTTTCCGCCTGGCCGGAACCGGCTTCCTCAATCGAATGGAAGACGCGGTCGGCAACATTACGCTGAGCACGGGGCCGGCCGGGACGATGAGGCAGCGGCAGAACGTCGATCTCGTGATGGCGCCCGGTTTCGAAGCCACCGCCGAATGGCAACCGATTTCATCCGTGAAACTGAAAGGCAGCTATCTGTTCACTCATCCCACCATTGAGCGGGCGGCTGATCGCACCCTGGAAGGGAAATTGCTCGCTCAAACCCCGGAAAATGTTCTGACCGGCGGCATCGAATGGACACCGGCCGCGAAATGGGTGGTGACCGCGCAACTTCGCTACTGCGACCGGCAGTTCGAGGACGACCAGAACTCCCGCGTTCTCGCTTCCTTCACGACGTTCGATGCCGCGGTGATCTACGAGTTTTCCGAGCACGGGTCGGCCTCGGTCCGGGTCGAGAACCTGTTCGATACGCAAATCGAAACCGGCAAATCGGCCGACGGCCTGATCTCGATCGGCGCGCCTCGCCTCGTCAGCGTGCAGGTTCGCTGGCAGCTTTGAGCTCCAACTTCGGGCCGACCGCCAAGCCCCAGGGCCCGTCACCAACCTTGACCCGGGTAATTTCCTTGCGCGCTTTCACATCCACCACCGAGACGTCGTTGGTCGCGCCGTTGGCGGTGTAGAGCTTCGAGCCGTCCGGACTGAGCACGAGCCCCCAGACGCGTCCGCCGACCGGGATCGTTGCCACCCCTTTGTTCGTCGTGGTGTCGATCACGACCACGGAATTTCCACGGCCCGTGGTTACGAAAAGTTCCTTGCCGTCTTTCGAAACCGCCGCACCCATCGGCATTCCCTCCACCTTGATTTGGCCGATCACTTTGTGCGCCGTCGTGTCGACAATGGCCACGGAGGCCTCCGCTTCCGAGGGCACATAAGCGCGGGATCCGTCCGGGAGGAAAGCCACCGATCGCGGACGCGGCCCCACCGCGAAATGGGCGGGCGAGATCGCGTGTTCGGCGTCGATCACATAAACTTCGCCTTTCTCTTCGCAGGTTACATAAACCTGGCCGTTTGCTGGATTGACCGCGACCCCCTCCGGCTCGGCCGAAACTCTCACCTCGCCGGCGAGCTTCCCCGACCGGAGATCGATAATCGAAGCCGTGCCTAAATCCTCGTTGGCGATGACCGCGTGCGTCCCATCCTTGGTGAGCGCAAATTGTTCCGGGTCCGACCCGGCCGGAATTTTCTCAATCATCTTCCGCGCCACCGGATCGATGACCCCAAGGCCGTCCGCTTCCTTGTCGGCTACGGCGCGGCCGCGATCGACTCCAGGTCCCATCCGGGGCGACCCGCTGAGCGCGACATAGACCCGCTTCCCATCGGGCGAACAATGAATTCCGCGCGGCCGTTTGCCGACGGGGAATCCGCCGGCGACGGCATTGGTGGCGCCGTCGATCACCGTCACGTCATTCGATCTTTCATTAGTGACGTAAACCACGTAACCCGGTGAAGCGGGCGGCTCGGCGCCGTTACCGGAGACCAAAGGGAGAACGACTGCCGTTCCCAGGACGGACAGAATTCGGAGACGGGCGTTACTCTTCATCGCTTGCCTTTTATCCACGACAATCGTTATTTGCGCGAGCGTTTGATGTAGACGCTTCAACAATTTTCGCAGGAGGAAATTTAGTCGTGAAAAATCGTCTGTCCGCTTTCTCTCTTGGTCTTGCTGGGTTGGCCTTTGCTGTTTGGGCGGCCATTCTCCCCGCGGCCCCTGGCCCTGACGCAGCTGCGGAGCCACCGGCCGTCCCTGCGACCTTCACCGCGAACGTCACTCAACATCATAACCATGATTCGCGGGACGGTCTCTACCTTGATCCGCTCTTCACGGAGGCGGCCTCCGCAAACCTGGCCCGCGATTTGGCCTTCGACGGAACCATCGTCGGCAATGTTTATGCCCAGCCGCTTTACATCGAGGGCGGTCCGAGCGGTCCGGTGGTGATCGCGGTGACCGAGTCGAACAATGTTTACGCGCTCAACGCCATAACCGGCGCCATTGTTTGGCAACGAAACCTCGGGACAGCCGTTACGTCCGGCCTCCCGTGCGGAAACATTAATCCGCTTGGGATTACGGCCACCCCGATCGTGGACCTTGCTTCTCGCTCTCTCTTTTTGAATGCGGAATTACAGACCGGCGGACACCAAATCTTTTCCCTGAACGTCGACAGCGGGGCGATCAATTCGGGATGGCCCGTAGTCGTAAGCGCCGCGGTGTCGGGATTTGATTCGGATCGATCACAAAGTTCACGAGCCGCGCTCGCGATCCTGGGTAACACTCTTTATGTGCCCTACGGCGGGCGCTTCTTCGATTGCGGAAGCTACCGCGGGCGAGTTGTCGGAGTGCAGATGAGCAATCCTGCCAACGTCGTCAATTTTGCCACGACCTCGAGCCGGGCAGGCATCTGGGGCCCCGGCGGCATCGCCAGCGACGGAACAAATCTCTTCGTTACTACCGGGAACGGTGCCGGTGGAGTTACCTGGAATGGAAGTGAAGCGGTGATACGGCTCTTTCCGGGCGCAGTCTTTAGCGGCGCGACCGCCGATTATTGGGCTCCGATCAACTGGTCGACGCTCGACGGCAGCGATACCGATCTTGGGGGTTCCGGACCAATTTTGGTGGACGTTCCCGGGGCGACTCCTTCGGCCTTGGTGGTCGCCATAGGCAAGGATCACAATGCCTATCTCCTCAACCGCGCGAACCTGGGCGGCGTTAGCGCAGCATTGGCGCAGGCGAGTGTTGGCACGACCACGACCATTCAGGCTGCGTGCACCTATCGCACGAGCCTGGGGACTTACGTAGTTCTGCGACCCAACAGCGGGGGTGGAACTCTCACCGCCTTTAAGATTACCGCCGCCAATCCACCCACCATCACCACCGGATGGACCATTAGCTCCAGCGGCCGCAGTTCTCCCTTTGTCACTTCGACCGACGGCACCACCAACGCGATCGTTTGGGCATTCGGGGTCGGCGCGGGCCAGCGTTTGTTTGGCTATAACGGCGACACCGGTGCCGTGGTTTACGCGGGAGGCGGCGCCAATGATACGATCAGCGGCACACGCGCTTTTAACACCGGCATCGCGGCCCGCGGACGAATCTATGTCGCCGGAGATAACAAAGTTTACTCTTTCAGTCTGCCAGGAGCGCCGACGCCGACACCTACGGCTTCACCCACGGCTACGCCGGTCCCCACAGCGACTCCGACGGCAACGCCTGTTGCTAACGCGACTGTGCTGGTCGGACATAATGGGACCATGAGTTTCCAACCTGCCTCCATTAATATCCACCCAGGGGACACCGTTAAGTGGGAGTGGGAATCCGGTTTCCACTCGGTCACATCGGGTCTGCCCGCACAGCCAGACGGTCAGTTTGACTCAGGCGTGCAATTCACCCCCTTTACTTTCTTCCACACGTTTCCCGCCGTCGGTGATTTCCCTTATTTCTGTCAGGTTCATGGGGCCATGATGGTAGGATCCATACATGTCACGACGGCAACGCCAACGCCTACGCCCACCGCGACGCCTGTTCCAACAGCGACGCCGAGCGTGACGGCCACCCCAGTTCCGACCGCCACCGCAAGCGTGACGCCTACTGCCACCCCTGGGCCCAGTCCAAGCGCTTCGCCAACCGCCACCCCGGGGCCGGCTTCGCAACCGCTCAATCTCTCCACCCGGATGTTCGTGCAAACCGGCGACAACGTCGGCATTGGCGGGTTCATCATCACTGGCAGTGCTCCGAAACACCTCCTGATCCGAGCCATTGGACCTTCCCTGA
>JBAPMH010000011.1:0-3498 GCA_049278515.1 Chthoniobacterales bacterium | reverse complement strand
TACCAGCGCCGCTTTCGAATTATCGCCCAGGCCGAAGCCGTCACTCACTCCCGCCGCAATCGCGAACACATTTTTCAGCGCCCCACCGAGCTCGATCCCGATCGTTTCGTCGCTCGAATAAATCCGGAAGCGTTCGCTGCCCAGATAGGATTGCAGCTCTGCCGCGCACTCGGAGTCGGGGCAACCGAGAACGGCGGCGGTCGGCAAATCTCTCGCGATTTCCGCCGCGAGATTGGGACCGGAAAGAACCGCAATCGTGTTATCGGGAAAGATCCCGCCCAGGATCTCGCTCATCCGCAGCCCGGTGCCGTGTTCGATTCCCTTGGTGCCGCTAAGAAGAACCGGTTTTGAATTCGCGAGGACGTCACGGAGCCTGGCCGCAACGGAGCGCAAGGCCTTCGATGGCGTTACAAAAACAATCAGATCGGCGCCGGCGCAATCTCCGATGTCGCTCGTGACTCGGACCGATTCGGGAACCTTCACGCCCGGCAAATAGTCGGCGTTTTCGCGGCTCTGGCGAAGCTTCGCAACCCGGCCGGCATCATTGCCCCAAAGGATAATGTCGTTGCCTCGCTTCGACCAAAGAATCGCCAGGGCGGTGCCCCAGCCGCCTGCCCCGATGATTGCCGTGCGTTGAATGCTCACTTCCGGCTGAAGCGTTGTTCGGTCCCGTTGAGAAGACGAGAAAAATTCGAGCGATGCCGCCAGAGCACCAACAGGGCGATCAGCGTTGAGAAATAAAGAAGGGCCGGGCCTTCAATAAATTTCCAGCGGAGAAACAGACCGACAACCACCGGCAGCGAAATCGCGGCGACGATTGAGGCGACCGAGACATACCGCGTGGTCTCGAACACGATCACCCAAACCAGGACCACGAAAGGGACGGCCGCGGGGAGCAGGCCAAAGAGGACCCCGGCGGAGGTGGCCACGCCCTTGCCGCCTTTGAAACCCAGCCAGACAGGAAAATTGTGTCCGACAATGCACATGACCCCGGTAAGGATCGTAAGTTGAACCGTGAACGGCTTCGCGGCCGGCCAGAATTGAAGAAGAAGAAACGCGAGGCGCACGGCGGCAAAACCCTTGAGGGCGTCGATGAAGAAAACCGCGTAGCCCCATCGTTTGCCTAAAACGCGGAGAACGTTTGTGGCCCCGATGTTCCCGCTCCCGACCGTGCGAATATCGATACCGGAGAAGCGGCCGGCCACATATCCCGCGGGGAATGAGCCCAGCAGATAACCTAGGAGCGAAAGGCAAAGAGCAATCAACCACACAGCTTTGTTCCCGAGGCGCGGCTAGCCGCTATTCGACTGCGTTAATTTCCGTTTCTGCAGCCAGATGGAAATGATCGAGACGTCGGCCGGAGTAATCCCGCTTACCTGGGCGGCGTGGCCGAGCGACGGCGGACGGAGCGTTGACAATTTTTGGCGAGTCTCGCGGCGCAATCCGGAAATCATTTCGTAATCGATGTCCGGCGGGATTGGACGCGTCCGATCGCGGACGAGCCTGGCGTTTTGGGCTGCCTGGCGTTGAACATATCCGACATACTTGAGATCCGTCTCCACCAGCTCCCACACTTCGCGGGTGGCGAGCTGCTGGATGTCCGCGGGCAGAGTATCGAGCTCAAACTCAGGCATTCTCAATAGGGCGCTGATCAGTTTGCCTTCGATCCGGATTTCATCGGTCAGTTGCCGCAACTTTTGCAGTTCCTCCATCTTCGTCCGGAAGGCTGCGTGTCGGGTTTCGTCCACTAATCCCGCCTCGAACCCTTTCGTCGTAAGGCGCTGGTCGGCATTGTCCTGACGCAGCGATAGCCGGTCTTCGGCCCGGCTCGTGAACATGCGATACGGCTCGTCAGTTCCGTTAATCGTGAGGTCATCGATGAGCACGCCTATGTAAGCTTCGCTTCGCGACAAGGTAAATGCGGGTTTCCCTTGGAGCTTTAGGGCAGCGTTAGTGCCAGCTATAAGTCCTTGTGCAGCAGCTTCTTCATATCCGGAAGTCCCGTTTACTTGCCCGGCAAAATAGAGGCCTTCGACCTGCCTGGTCTCGAGGGTCGCTGAGAGTTGGGTGGGAGGAAAGTAATCATACTCGACGGCGTACCCGGGCCGCATGATCTCCGCGTTTTCCAGACCGGGAATGGATCGGATAAACTCGACCTGCACCTCGTAGGGCAGGCTCGTTGACATTCCGTTGACGTAGAACTCATCGGTATGCCTCCCCTCCGGCTCGAGGAAAACCTGGTGCCCGGTCTTGTCGGCAAACTTGACCACCTTGTCCTCGATCGAGGGACAATAGCGCGGTCCGGTCCCTTCAATCCGGCCTGAATAGAGCGCCGAACGATGCAGGTTCTTTCGGATGATCTCGTGGGTTTCAGCGGTGGTGTGCGTGATCCAGCAGGGCAATTGTTCCACGTGGAACCCGGCTTGGTTTATCGTGAAGATTTCATCAGGATCAAACGAAGCGAGCTCAAGAAAACTGAAACGGGGGGGCGGCTCATCGCCCACTTGCCTTTCGCATCGGTTGAAATCGATCGATCGGCCGCTCAGCCGGCAAGGCGTTCCGGTCTTGAAGCGGCCGACGCTAAAACCGAGCCCGCGCAACGAATCGCTCAGGCTGGAGCTGGCGTCGGCCATTCGGCCGCCTGGCTGCGAATGGGCGCCGACGTGAAGAAGGCCTCGCAAAAACGTGCCCGAGGTTACCACGATCGCGCCCGCCGGGAACACGATTCCAAGATCCGTTCTCACCCCGGTCACCCTTCCGTTCAGCCCAGTCAGAATCTCCGAGACAGTTGCCTGCCGGATACACAATCCTGAGGTCCGTTCCAGAACCGCCTTCATTCGGAATTGGTAGGCTTTCTTGTCGCATTGGGCGCGGGGTGCACGCACGCTGGGTCCTTTCGTCCGGTTGAGCATTCGGAATTGGATCCCGGTCGCGTCGGCGTTGACTCCCATCGCTCCGCCGAGCGCGTCGATTTCCCGAACGATATGGCCCTTTGCCAGGCCCCCGATCGCCGGGTTGCACGACATTTGGGCGATAGTGTCAAGGTTCTGGGTAAGAAGAAGGGTGGGGCTCCCGAGTCGAGCGGAGGCCAGCGCCGCTTCCACGCCGGCGTGGCCGCTCCCGATAACGATAACCTGGGGCTCCTGGTATGCCTTCATGTTCCACGTGGAACGCTCCCGAGCGTCATTTGTCATAACGTCTCGCATAAGCTGGTTCCGGGGTAATAATGGCCGGATCACCCACTGACGACCGCTCTTGGGCCGCATCCTCTTCGACTTTCTTTAACAGCCGCAACGCTATTCTGCCCAATAAGATAAGAACAATCCCTGCACTGACGAAGCCGCCCAGCCAAATCCAATATTCTATCGCCCGGGGATGGGTCTTCCCACGCGCCAGGTTTAACCCAAGTTGTCCCAAGGTCCCAAGATAGGAATAAAGAAAAAGGCCCGGCGCCTGCCCTATCGCCACCCATAGCATGCAAGTTCGGAAACGGATTTG
>JBAPMH010000010.1:0-14461 GCA_049278515.1 Chthoniobacterales bacterium | reverse complement strand
GGCGACAATACAGGCAAGAGACCAGGCAAACCGGGCGGCCTCGGGACGGAGGACGCCGGGCCTCAATCAACCGAAGCCGGGCCGCGCTCCAAGAGAATGGCCTACACCTGTTGGAACGACGGCACCTCCAACTTCGTCGAGCCGGGCTGGGAGTGGTTCACCTGCTGGCGTTGCGGTGCGCTTGTCCTGACCGCCTAAGTGAAAGATCGCTGTCCGCAGCGCGGGCATCCACTCCCCTTGTAATTCCTTCCTGGGCCGCCGCGCGGCGCGATGCTCGCCATCCTGAAAAAGGGGTCTTTGGCCTCGCGGCCGGGAATTCTCCCTCGACATTCCCCGGAATCGCCAGATGTTTACGGCTGAATTCAAATGACAACTCGAATCTATTTTTCCCTCCTGGCCGCTTTCAGCCTCATTCTCTCAGCTGCCCCCCTGCAAGGCGGTCTGCCCCCTGCCCAGGCGGATTTGGCGGTCACCAAGGATGGCCCGGCGCAGGCGACGGCCGGTTCGAACATCAGTTACACCATTCACGTTATCAATAGCGGGCCGGACGCGGCCGTCGCCGCCCAATTATTCGACGCGTTGCCGGCCAACACCACGTTCGTCTCGTTCAGTTCGGCTACAGGCTGGGGCTGCAGTACTCCCCCGGTCGGCTCCACCGGCAGCGTCACCTGTTCGAACAAGGCTTTTTCCGCCCCAGGCGACGACACTTTTACTCTAGTGGTGAATATCGATCAGGCAGCTTCTCCGGGAACCTTCATTACAAATGTCGCTACCGTCAGCACCGCGACCGAGGATCCGAATGAGGAAAACAATACCGCCAGTGCCGTAACTCTCATTCCCACCAGTCACGCTGATCTTGGCGTGACGAAGACGGCTAATGCTGACCAGGTCGTGGCGGACTCGAATGTTACCTATACAATCCAGGTGTCTAACGGTGGACCGGATATGGCCACCGATGCTGAGCTGGACGACACTCTTCCCGGGAACATGACTTTTGTCTCGCTCGCCTCGCCGGCGGGCTGGACTTGCACCACTCCGGCACCAGGGGCTGGAGGCACGATCACCTGCACCAATAAAAACTTTGCTGCCAGCGCCAGCAGCAATTTTACGCTGGTCGGTCATATCCCCGCCGGGACCCCTGTTGGTTCGCTTTACACCAACACCGCGTCGGTGTTTTCGGCGGCCGACGACAACGGGGAGAACAACAATGCTGACGCGTCCACCAGTGTGGTGGCCGCAGCCCCGACGCTGACGACGACGGCATCCCCATCCGTGATGCTTGGCGGTAATATTTTCGATACCGCTACGCTGACCGGCGGAGCCAGCGCGACCGGCACCATCACTTTCCTCGTCTTTGGTCCGGACAATGCCAATTGCGGGGGAACGGAAGCATTCAGTTCGATAGTCGACGTGAGTGGGGATGGATCCTACGGCTCCGGTTCGTTCACGCCGACACTCCCGGGGACGTATCGCTTCGTGGCCTCTTACAGTGGAGATTTTAACAACGCGGCCAGGGCCACCGCGTGTAATGACCCAAACGAATCGGTGGTAGTCATCGGGCCGACCCCGACGCCTACGCCGGTCCCAACGGCCACACCTACTCCCAGCCCGACCCCTACACCAGCACCAACCGCCACCCCGACGCCTACGCCCGCCCCAACGGCCACACCCACGCCAACAGCGGCCCCGACGGCCACACCTACGCCCGCTCCCACTGCGACCCCTACGCCCGCGCCAAGCGTAACGCCGACACCGACCGCTACGCCGCCGATGACGCGCCCGGAAAATCTTTCCACGCGGATGCGCGTTCAGGCGGGGGACAAAGTAGGAATCGGTGGCTTCATTATTTCAGGGAGCGCTCCCAAGCACATTGTCGTCCGAGGAATCGGGCCATCCCTGATTCGCTTCAATCTTACGGATGTGCTGGCGGACCCGATTCTTGAGCTCCATGGGCCGAGCGGATTTGTCACGCTGATCAACGACAACTGGCGAGACACTCAGGCGATGGCAATCTCAAACACGGGATTGGCTCCGACGAATGATCTGGAATCAGCCATCGACGCGACGCTGCCGCCGGGATCTTACACGGCCGTGGTAAGGGGCAAGAATAACACTTCGGGTATTGGTTTGATCGAGCTCTACGACCTCAGCCCGGACGCGGCTTCGAATCTGGAGAACATTAGTACGCGCGCCTTTGCCGATACCGGCAACAACATCGTTATCGCGGGCATGGTGCTGGGCGAGGGGACCACCCTGGATAGTTTGGTGGTGCGCGGAATTGGTCCAAGCCTGGCGCCGGCCTTTTTCCCCGCCAGCGCGGTGCTGGCTAACCCGACGCTGGAGCTGCGCGACGAAAACGGAACCCTCATCCTGACGAACGACGACTGGCAGGACAACCCTGTGCAGGCTGCGGCGATCACCGCGGCTGGTCTGGCTCCGACCAACGGCCTGGAATCCGCGATCGCGGCGTCGCTGCCGCCCGGGTTCTACACCGTATTATTGGGTGGATTAAACGACACGACCGGCATCGGTCTGGTCGAAATCTACAATCTCAGGTAGGAGTGGTTTTGCCGGGCTGGCGTCAGTGAGACTCAAGCCTCGGACTGCTTACGGTCCGCGGTCGTAAACTTCGACCAGGCCAACACCGGTGCCATTGTTCAGACCTGAGAGCAACGCTGTATAAAGGCCTGGCGGGAGCGTCGCGGCAATACCCGATTCGAGATTGTTAGCGGGCGCCAGGCCGGCGTTGGTCAGTTCCGTGGCCTGAGCAGAATTCTCCTGCCAATCATTATTGGCGAAAATGAGCGATCCATTATTATCGCGAAGTTCCAAAGTAGGATTAGCCAGCGGATTGGTAACGCCCACCGAGGCGAGGCTGGGACCGATTCCACGAATGATCACCCGGCCCGAAGCATTGTTGTTTCCACCGAGGATGAAACCGGCGATGACAATATCGTTCCCGGTGCTGACAAAAGCTCGCGTACTGATGTTACCCAGTTTGGACGAATCGCCCGCGGCGAGATCGTAGACTTCAATCAGTCCGACCCCGGTGCCGTTGTTCTTGCCACTCACGACGGCGGTGTAGGCGCCGGGATCCAGCCTGGCCTCGACCGCCGACTCGAAGTCGTTAGCCGGTTGAAGACCGGTTGCCTCGATCAGGGCGCGCTGGACCGGATCGTCTTTCCAGTTGTCGTTCGTAATCGTAACGAAACTTCCCGGGCCGTGGAGCTCGAGGACAGGATCGGCCAGCGGATTAGGAACGCCGAACTGGCCGAGCGAAGGTCCAATGGCCCGAATCAACACATGTTTGTTTCCGGATCCCTGGATGATAAATCCGCCGATTCCCACGTTATCGCCGGTCAGAATCCGCATCCGGGTTGAGAGGTTAACGGCCTGCGAGGCATGGCCTGGCGTTGCCGAAGGAGTAGCTGTCGGCGCGGGCGTAGTTGTCGGTGTCGCGCTGGGTGGAGGAGTTGCCGTCGGTGCGGGGGTTGGGGTTGGCGAGGGAGTTGGAGAACCTACTATCCGCTGCCAACTTGGCCTTATGTCAAATGCCGGATCGTTCGTGATATTGGTCTGATTCGACCCATCCGCATTCATCACAAAGACTTCAGCATTACCGCCTAAACCTCCCAGCGTCCTGTGAAATGCGATCTTTGTGCCATCGGGCGACCAGGCGGGATTGCTATCAGATCCATTAGGCCTGTTCGTCAGATTGACCTGATTCGATCCGTCCGCATTCATCACATAAACCTCACTGTTGCCGTCGCGGAAGCTCTTAAAGACGATCTTCCCGCCATCGGGGGACCAGTTAGGGTCCGTGTCCGTTCCCATCGTATTCGTGAGACGCGTCGGATGAGATCCATCCGCATCTATTACGTAGATTTCCAGATGGCCGGGGTCATTGTCGCGGTCACTGACAAAAGCGATCTTCGTTCCATCAGGCGACCAGCGCGGCTGATCGTCTTCCGCGGGATTGTTCGTCAGGCGGATCGGATTCGATCCATCTGCATTCATCACGTAAACTTCGTAGTCGCCGGATCGATCGCTCGAAAAGGCAATCTTGCTACCGTCAGGCGACCAGTTGGCGTAGAGATTGGAAGATTGGTCGGACGTGAGATTTATGACGTTCGCCCCATTGCTGTCCATCACGAGAATATTTCGTCCGCTCGTTCCGCGATCGCTTTCAAAGGCAATCTTACCATTCCCAGGCGCCGAAGCTCTCACCGGATCCACGCGAACGTAATAGATATCCTCTTCGAGGTTGAATGTTGCGGCGTAAGCGACGTTACCTCCGGTATTGTCGGAAACGATTGTAATGTAATCGCCCATCTTGTTTTGATTGGGATAACCCAGGAAGGGATTGAAGGGTTCACTCACCGCGACGTTAGACGACCAGGTATCGCCTCCATCCAGGCTGAAAGAATAAAAGAGCTGCGAGTCGGTATTGTTCGCGGCATTGCGAGTGTCGAGCCAAACCACATCGATGCGTCCGTTCGGTGCAACTGCCATGGTGCCGAACCAATGCCATTTTTGGGAATTCGCCGGATTATCATTGATTCGCCGTGGGGCACTGAAGGTCTGGCCGCCATCGGTGCTCTTGACGAACATAACGTCACTGGCGTGAAAGCCGTCATCAGGAGTCACACTGGCTACCATGTAGATATTGTTATTTGTGCTACCGCCCGAGCGATCGACCGCAAGGAAGAGCTGTCCGACCAGGCCGACTGGGTTGATAGGCTGATTAATGTCGATAATTCCCCCCAGGTTGAACTGTGTGACCCGGTCGAAACTCGGTATGACCTTCGAATTTTTTGCGTCGCTCGATCGAACGCACCAATAGGTTTGCGTGTTCGCATTGAAGCCGCCAAGAAAGAGATTGCCGCCGCTGTCGACATCGAGGGTTCCGAAGGCCGGACGGTTCGGGATATCGATGGGATCCATCCAGGTCAGCCCGCCGTCAATCGAACGACTGAACTGCCGCGTCCCGAAGCAACAGCTGGCGCCGCTTACCCAGAATTGGTACTGAAAGCCGTGCCCGGAGCTGTTGGTGTTGTCGATGGTGAACCATTGCTTGTCGCCTCCGGTGGCGTTGGCGGGAGGCGGTGGGGTCAACCCCGTCCAGGTTTGGCCGGAATTAAGCGAACGCCAGATGTCGTCCTGAAGCCCTGAGATAAGGCTTAAATAGAAAAAGGTCCCTGTATCGGTCGAGAACAATACCGGGTCGCTTCGAAAAGCGGTGCTGAGCGAGCCCGGGAATGACCAGGATAGTCCGCCATTTGTGGTGTAAGCCCAGCCTCCTCTTCGGAAATTAGAGCTCACACTGTCGAACTGGCGCCAACCGATCGACATCTTGTTCGGGTTGCCCGGGTCGACTGTGATGGACGGCTCGTTCGCGGCGTCGCCAGTGATGTTCATTTCTTTTCCATCACGGTTACCTGATGACTTGCGAAAAGGCCGTGCACCGAAAGCTTTCCGGGCGACGAACCGGTGCGGAAGATAAACAAAGGCGGATCCTCGTATTTCTCGAGTTCCTCGGTCAGCAGCGAGGGGCGTTGCGGTGCCTGGCTCCACGCGAGTCTAAACAGACTGAGGGAAAGCAGGAATGTAACCGAAGCGATTTTACGCATCGATCATGGATTGTATGGCGACCGCGCGGAATGAACAGCCTTTTCTTGTGAAGTCAGTCGGGACCCAGCGGTCACGGGCCGCGGTCGTAAACTTCGACCAGCCCAACCCCAGCGCCGTTGTTCAGACCTGAGAGCAGCGCTGTGTATACGCCTGGCGAGAGTGTCGCGGCGATTGCGGATTCGAGAGCGTTGGCCGGCGCCAGGCCCGCGTTGATCAATTCCGCCGCCTGAGCCGAATCGTCCTGCCAGTTATTGTTCGCGGTCAGGAGAGCACCGTTGCCGTCTCGCAACTCCAGCATTGGATCAGGCAACGGATTCGCTACTCCCGATGAAGCAAGGCTGGGACCGAGGCCGCGAATCACAACGCGGTCCGAACCGCTGTTACTTCCGAGGATGAAGCCCGCGATGGCAACGTCGCTCGCGATACCAACAAAAGCGCGGGTGCTGATGTTGCCCAGTTTCCCGGCCGCTTGATCGAGATCGTATGCTTCGATCACGGCGACGCCCGCAGTGCCGCCATTGCCGCTTAATACCGCCGTATAGTTTCCGGGAGCCAAGGTTACGTCGATGGCTGATTCCAAATTGTTGGCGGGGGCGAGGCCCGACGCCTGAATTGCGGTCTCCTGAGTGTCTCGCCAGTCATTATTTGAGGCGATAGCAGTTGGAGCGGCGCCGAATAATTCGAGAGTTGGGTCGGCCAGCGCGTTAGGGATTCCGAACTGCGCCAAGGAAGGTCCGATGGCCCGAAGAAGCACGTGTTTTGAGGCAGTTCCCGTGATGATGAGCCCGCCTATGCCTACGTTGTCACCGGTCTGAACCCGCATGCGCGTTGAGAGATTGACCGCTTGCGCCGCTGGCGCTGCAGAAGGTGCAAGGCGCTGCCAGGCTGGATAAATACAATGCTCTGTTGGCCGATTCGTGAGATTGATCGGATTCGAGCCATCCGCATTCATGACAAAGATTTGAATGGTTGAAGCAGGAAAAAAGCGGTTAAAGAGTATCTTCGACCCATCCGGTGACCAGGCCGGGTAGAAGTCACCTGATTCGGTTGCCGGTGTTGTTATTTCGGTCTGGTCCGCGCCATATGCACTCATTACGAAAATGCCGCCCCCCGACCGGTTTCGATTGCTCGCAAATGCGATCTTTGTCCCATCAGGTGACCAGGCAGGATCATAACTCTCGCCAAAATCATTCGTGAGCCGAGTTTGGTTCGCGCCCGTGGCATCCATCACGTAAATGTTTCTGCAATATCCTGACGTGGAGCCAAGACAGAGATCCCGTCTGCTGGCAAAGGCGATCTTCCCGCCATCAGGCGACCAGGCGGGTTTGGAATCCGGGGTAGTCGTCAGCCCGGTCTGATTGGACCCGTTGGCGTTCATCACGAAAATGCTGCCACTTCGGGTAAATGCGATCTTTGTTCCATCTGGCGACCAGGCGGGTTCACCATCGGCGTCGAAAGGACTATTCGTGAGACGGGTCTGCCCGGAGCCATTTGCATTCATAACGAAAATGTCGCCGTTGGGGTGCACCGGCTGGTTTCGGATGGACGTAAAGGCGATCTTGGTGCCATCAGGCGACCAGGCCGGGCCACCATCCTCTGCCGGATTATTCGTGATGTTGGTCAGAGTCGACCCATCCGCCTCCATCACAAACACTTCAGTGTTGTTGTGGGTAAAGGCTATCTTGCCATTCCCTCCCGGAGGCAGGATTGGAGTTGGAACGGGAATAGGGATTGGAGTGGGCGTAGGCGTCGGTGAGGCCGTAGGTGTTGCGGTGGGGGTTGGAATAGGAGTTGGAGTAGGGGGCCCGGGGGTGGGGGTGGGAGTAGGGGTGGGATTCGGAACGCAGGGATTCGGTCCCAGGACTGCAGCGGTGACCGACGCTCCCGTCTTGAAGAACCCTAGCGTCGCATACGCAGTTATGGGCGGCTTGTCGGCGTCGAATCGGAAGTTATACAACGTGCCCCAACGAATGGCATTCGCATTCTGGTTTTGGGCAAACGTCTCCGCGCTCCAGCCCACCGCACTGACTTGTTGACTGACGATCCAGGCAGCGTTGCTGAACCCTGCGTTTCCCTGGGTTCCATCATTTGGAAACCCAGGATGATTCGGCGAGGCGTGAAACCCTACATTGCTCAGGGTGATTCCGCACCCCAAAGGAACACTGAAGGATTGAATTCCGCGATCCAGGTTCTGGTTATAAACCGCGTACTCATAATGCCATAGACCGGCGACCGGCCCCGTTACCTTGTAGGCAACAAAGGCACGGCCATCAATGCCCGGCGCAGGTTCGATCGGAACAACGGTCGCTCCCGTCCACGCGTTGAGAGCCGGGGTCATTCGCATTGGAGAACCTACCCGCGAAAAGGCGAAAGCTGTCGTGCCGGTGATACTGTATTGAAGGTAGGACGCGTTATTGAACATGTTGCATTCCCCGGGGTGCGCCTGACACCACGCATATTCATCCGGAGTGACGTAAAGCAGTTCGGCGAAATAGCTCGCACCGGAATTCATCGCGGGATCCAGATCGTTATTTTCCACTACCATCATGTGGGATGTGGGGGAGTGGGAGTGGCCCGTGTGGTCCCTGGCCGTCGATGAGAAGACGCCGGTAAAGGGATTGATCCACGCGCGTGACCCCAGGTCATTTTGGGCCGCACTCTGATCGGCGAAGTAGGTATCCGAGCAGCCCACGCCAAGGTGATGCAAGTCGCCGCCTGGCATGCAGCCAAAGTTGCAACTATTGGCCTGTTTCGCGCCATACGTATGTTTTACCCACGATTGGCCGATTTGCTCGAAGCGATCGGTATCGCTCACTCCACCGCTCATTCGGTAGAGATTTTGGGCAGCAACCGGATGGTTCGTATTTGGCATCGGGAAAAAATTCACCAAGCCGTTTCCGGCATTGCAGGTGGTGATTCCCATCGCCAGGCCGCGCTGGCTCCCGTCGGTCCCGTAGACAGCTAAATCAGCCATGTCCCCGGCAATGGCATCGGGTCCCGGGTTAAAAACGTCCGGATCACTCTGCCCCAGTCCGCTGCTGATCAAAAACAGAAGCAGCAGGAGCGTGAAACAGTTCGATGTTTTCGTGGACCCGATCGCTGACCACGTGGTTCCAACGACCCGGGCGGCTGGCTTTTGAGAAGGCATGGCGCGCTTCCTAAGAAGCCATTCTTACCCGAAACGTGTTTTTCCCGGCAAGATTTATATCATCAACGCGAAAATTATCGCGAGACTCGCCCGACCTGCCGACAGGATTATCCGGCTCTGTTACGGTCCGCGGTCGTAAACTTCAACGAGCCCGATGCCGGTGCCGTTGTTCACACCCGCCAGCAGCGCGGTGTATAATCCCGGCGGAAGCGTCGCGGCGATACCCGCCTCGAGATTGTTCGACGGCGCCAGACCCGCGGCGACCAGTTCCGCCGCCTGGGCTGAGTTGTCCTGCCAGTCGTTGTTCGCGAAGAGCAGCGCTCCATTGTTGTCGCGAAGTTCCAAAGTTGGATTCGCCAATGGATTGGATACTCCCGTCGCGCTGAGGCTGGGCCCGATGCCACGGACGATGACTCGATCCGACCCAGTGTTGCTCCCCAAAATGAAACCGGCGATGACAATGTCATTTCCGGTGCTCACGAAAGCTCGCGTGCTGATGTTGCCCAACTTCGAAGTGGCATTTGCATCCAGGTCGTAAACTTCAACCAGGCCGACCCCGGTGGTGTTGTTCTTGCCGCTCACGATGGCGGTGTAGTTCCCGGGGTCCAGGCTAGCCTCGATCGCCGACTCGAAGTCGTTGGTAGGCTGAAGGCCAGTGGCTTCGATCAAGGCCCGCTGGACCGGGTCGTCCTTCCAATTGTCGTTGGGAATCGTAACAAAGGCGCCCGGGCCGTGGAGTTCGAGAACGGGATCCGCCAGGGCATTTGGAACACCGAACCCCGTCAAGGAAGGTCCGATGGCCCGAATCAGCACGTGTTTGGTTCCGGTTCCTGTTATGATGAACCCACCGATGCCGAGGTTGTCGCCGGTTTGAACGCGCATCCGTGTTGAGAGGTTCATGGCCTGCGAGGCCGGGCCGGGTGTTCCCGTGGGAGTAGCTGTCGGGCCCGGGGTGCCGGTTGGCGTTACCGTTGGCTGTGGAGTTGTGGTCGCCGTCGGTGTGGGGGTGGGGGTCGGCGAGCCGCTGCCAGTGACTGTGTGCATCGTCGTGCCGACGCTCAAAGCGAACATAGTATCGGACACGTAGGTCCCAGTGATGGTGTGCGTCCCCGGGCTCAGGCTCGACGTGGTGAACGAGCACGTGCCGGCTGCATTCAACGGAACCTGGGCTAGCACCACCGCCCCCTCCTGCAACGTCACCATGCCGGACGGCTTCGTGGCGCCTGCGGGAACCGGGGCTGCCGTCGCTGTGAAGGTGACGGCCTGGCCGGGATTTGATGGATTTGGTGAAGAGCTCACCGCCGTAGTCGAAGCGTTGGCATGAACCTTCTGCTGTAATCTGGTGCTTCCTGCGCTGAAGTTTGCGTCCCCGCTATAGGTCGCCGTGATCAGGTGGTTGCCGAGAAAGCTGCTACCCGCGGTAAGACTCGAGGTCGTGAGCGAGGCCTGCCCACTTCCGTTCAAGGAGACCGTCCCCAGCGTGGTCGTGACGGGGGTTGTGCCTTGATACGTCAAGTCTTCAAAAGTGACGGTGCCTGTGGGAACGGGTCCACCCGCGCCGGTGTTTGTGACTGTGGCTGTGAAGGTGAGTGATTGACCCACGACCATCGTGCGAACATCAGGCATGCTCGAAGTCAGGGTCACCCCTACTCCGTTCAAACCGCCCAGGGCAAACATTGTTCCGCCGTTCAGGGTGTAGATAATTCCACCGGGACCAATGACCGTCGGGACGTACGGCTCTCCGATTCCCTGGGTAAGTTTTACAGCCTGGGAAAGGGAGTTGGTCGCCAGGTCCCAACGATAAATGTAGCCGTCCTCGCTCGGTGTGAAAATGCTGTTGGTAGCCGGGTTAACCGCCGCCGTGTTTATACACCATTCGCGCACCGCATAGGGATATTGAGTCGAAAGCGCGTTCGCGTCGGGGGTAGGACCGTTCACCGTGAAGATTTCGCGCATCTCGACCAGGCCAAAGGCGGATGGATGAAAGTCGAGCTGAGTATCGTTGGGATCCAGCAGGGCGATCCGGTTGACACCGTCGCCATCGTCAAAGGCGTAGTTATTGTACTTGGCGAAGATCAGGTACTGGGAGGTCCCTTGATAGGAAGGGACCATACTCGAGGGCACGATGGCGCAGGTGTAATCCCAGCCAAACGCGCCCGGCGGCTTTTCTGTCGCGAGGTCGCCGCTGAAATGGAGGAGAAATCCGCGCGAGCCGTCGCCTGGAGTGCCGAAGAGTCCGAAGTAAACATCGTTGTCGGGACCGACCGTGGCGGACGAAGTGCTGTCATCGGTAATCGACGCTTCCCCGCCATCCCGCGGGTCCCGCAAATGCACTTGGTACTTGGTGGCGAGAGTAGTGCTATTCAAGCCGACGAGATATCCAGCGCCGGTGCCTGATTGTTTGACGACGACATAGAGGGTTGTTTCATCGTTACTGAGGGCCGGAGCTGAGTTATGGTTGTCCCGGTTAAAGCTGGTGTTATTGATGGTTGCTCCCGTCAACACATAGGTGCCGCTCCCGTTCGGGGTGATTCTGGCAAACCCGCTCTGCGTTGTGCTGAGCGGAGCCGGCGCGGTTCCCTGGACCCTGAACCCGAAAAAGATATTGCCGCTGCTATCTGCGGTGATGGGCGTGTTGACGAAGATCGCGGCGTTATAGGCGGCGGCGTTGGCCTGGTAGTTGGCCAGCGTAGTATAGAAAACTTCCTGGACGACCGGGCCGTGCGCCACGGAATCCGGGTTATCGATGTGATACATCGTTCCGCCGCGCCCGGCATAGTAGAGACGCGTTCCGAAAGAGCCGGTCGTGATGACCGGGTTGTAAACCGGGACCCAGCCGTGAGTGGGCAGCACGTAATCGGTGGCCAGCGTGTATTTGAGGGCGCCACTGGAATCGAAAACGTTTATCAGAAAGTCGGCCGGGGAAGCCGCCCTCACCGGAACAACAACCGTGTTCGCGGCGGTGATGAGAGGCGGAGAATAATGGGAGCCTCCGGCACCATTCCTGGCATCAATGTCCGTCGACCAGATGATCCGATTCAGGTTCTGCGCGGCCGGTTGGTAAATGGATGTGTGCTGGGGATTGCCGGCAAAGGTTGGAACGCTTTGGGTCTGTTCGGGGACTTCGACGCTGTCTCCGTTTTTTGCGTGGGCCCAAAAAATCAGCGCTCCAAGGCTGATTAGCGAACAAATCGAGATTTTCCAAAAAGATCGTTTCATTTTTTCAAAATTGCCGGCCGCCACCCGGGCGACATCCCATAATCTTCCATAATTCAACGGAGTTACAATTCACGCGGGATGCATCTTTTTGGTAACGACGTTGAATCCCGGGAGCGGCGCTTGAAAAACAGACACGGTCCGCTCAATCGGAATTCAACCGCGGATTACGCGGATTGCGCGGATGGAAAGAAAAGCAATTGCCCGGTCTTCCCAATCCGTGAAATCCGCGTAATCCGCGGTTGCCAAAGTTGCATGCTTCGTTCGTTCGCGAGAACGACTAATGAACGTTATAGATTTCGATTAGGCCGAGGCCGGTCCCGCCGTTCGCTCCCGCGAGAATAGCGGTATAGGCGCCCGGCGGCAGCAAGAGAACGATTCCCGACTCTTTAGTGTTCTGAGGAGCAAGGCCCAACGCGACAAGCTGGCCTGGCATTATCATTGTCGGATCGTCCTGCCAATCGTTGTTGGCGACCAGAAGCGTGCCGTTGTTGTCGCGCAGTTCCAGGGTGGGGTCGGCCAGGACAGGATTGAGACCAAACTGGGCCAGCGACGGTCCCAACCCTCGCACCACGATGCGAGGGTTGTTGTTCCCACCAAGGATAAACCCTGCGATCGTAACGTTGTTACCCGTCAGGACAAAGCTGCGCGTGCTGATGTTGGCCAATTGCGAGTCAGCCCCCTGGCCGACATCATAGATTTCGACCAGACCTACTCCGGTTGTCTGGTTCTTGCCGGCGAGGATAGCGGTGTAAGAAGCGCCTGGCTGAAGCGTAGCTACGAGTCCTGACTCCTTTGCGTTCTGCGGCGCCAGGCCAAGAGAAGTAAGCTGCGCCGCGTCCGCCGCGTTATCCTGCCAGTTGTCGTTCAGCTTGATTAGTCCGCCATTGCTGTCGCGCAATTCCAAAGTGGGATCGGCCAGCGCATCGCTTATTCCAAAAGCGGCGAGCGATGGCCCGATGCCGCGAACCGCGACGTTCTTGGGCGCGTTGCCGCTGATGATGAAGCCGCCAATGCCAACATTGTTACCGGTCTGGACTCGCATCCGGGTCGAAAGGTTGAGGGCCTTCGTGGGAGTTGATGCCGGGGTCGGAGAAGGCGTTGGAGTGGGAGCAATCGTAGCCGTTGGGGTTGGTGTAGGAGTTGGTGACCCTGAGGGAAGGACCGTCGTAGACGCTGTGGCAAAGTTGTTCCCAGAATTAGGATCGTGAGCGGTATTGGTCGAGGCCGTGGCTCCGTTGCTCAGCGGTCCTGCTTGCGTTGGTGTTACCACCACGGTCACTGTTGCGGTATTGGAGGCTCCGAGGCCACCCAGGCTGCAAATGATTTGAGTCGTGCCGCTACAACTACCCTGACTTGCGGTTGCAGAAACAAAAGTCACGCTTGCCGGCAGGTTGTCGATCATCTCTACAGAGGCCGTGAAGTCGCGACCTAGGTTGAAGACGGTAATGGTGTAGGTCAGGTTCTGGCCAACCGTGACCGGATCGGGCGAGTCGGCGATCATTACCGCAATATCGGCCTCTGGGCCCGGGGTCGGCGTTGGGAATGGGGTGGCGGTCGGGGACGGTGTTGGCGTCGGCGGAGGTGGCGTAGGGGTTGGACTGGCAGTTGCAGTTGGTGGCGGTAGTTGTTTTGGACATTGGGTGAGGACGATACTGTCGACGCGCCAGCCGGTTCCGGCGCCCCCGGCGTCGCTGGCCATACGCCACCGCAGAACGATAACTGGAAAACTGGGCAAATCGACGACGGTCGTCACAAAACCGGCGGTGGTTCCGCTCCAAGCCTGGCGACCATCGATTGGGCTGGATGGGGTAGAAATTGTCGCGTTGTACCCGCCCGTAACGAAGGTGCCGCCCGCGGTGAGGATATCCTGAAACGCTCCCGTCTCATTCCTTATCTCTAGCACGCCACCGTCGTGGCCGGGCTCAAGGTTGAAATTGTGGCGGAAGCTTAACCGGGAGGTCCCGGGCCTCCCAAAAAAGTGAATCGTTGGCGACTCGAGCCGCTTATCACTTACCACATTCGGATCATCTACGTAGGCGGCATTAGGAGGAGAATCGAACGCAGGGGAAGGAAGACCCGAATTCGAGTTTACCCATAGTGGTGCCGGGCCCTGTGTATTCGTCGCCACCCAGTCAGTTGGGAGCGCCGGTGGGACAACTTGATCGAAGGTCTCGCCTGACACTAGGGACGGGCTACAAATCGGTGTCGGTGTCGGTGAGATTGGCGTGGCTGTGGGCGTTGACGTCGGCGTCGGACTTGGCGTGGCCGTGGGATCGGCATGGAACACTTGAATTGGGTTGCTAGTACCGGTGATTGAAGGAGTGACGGTGTCAGTGGCTGTAATCGTTTGGGCTCCCTCGGTATGAAACGTAGCGCTCCGGGATCCGGTCCCGTTGGTCAATGTGCCATCGGCCGGCAACTCGGCCGAGCCATCGCTGCTGGTAAAGTGCACCGTGCCTGCAT
>JBAPMH010000009.1:0-24798 GCA_049278515.1 Chthoniobacterales bacterium | reverse complement strand
GGATGACAGGCAAGAAATAACGCGCTCATGACGATCTCATTCCGTGGAAGAACTTCCCGAAAATCCGGCTGAAGCCGCGGGGTTGCCGCTGGTCGGCCTGCATGGCCTGGGCATATTTGATCAAACCAATCGCGGCGGAGAACTGCGGGTTCTCGAACGCACTCGTCAAACCCGACATCGTCTGGGCGTGGGCGACGCGGGCCGGGAGTTCGAAAATTTCCTCCGCGAGATGATCGATCCCATTGAGGTGGCTGCAGCCGCCGGTAATGAAGATTCCTTCGCCGATGTAATTAATGAACGGCTCTTCCTCGAGCTTTCGCTTGAGCAGTTCGAACGTTTCCCGCAGCCGCAAATGAATGATCGTGTTGAGCGTTTCCCGCTCGATTTCCTTTCCGGCAAATCCGGAATCGTCCTTCAAGAGGACGGTTTCGCCCGGAAGACAATTGCCGAGCGTCACGCTGCCTTCCTCGATTTTTAGTTTCTCGGCCCGCGTCATCGGAATGCGAAGGCCCATCGAGATATCGTTCGTGATGTGATCGCCGCCTACCGCGAGGACGCCGCTCTGCTTCACCGCGCCATCCACGTACAAAATGTAATCGCTCGTTCCGCCGCCGATATCGATGACGAGCGCGCCGAGATTTTTTTGGTGTTGGGTCAGGACGACCTGCGCGGAAGCCAGCGCCGTAAAGACAACGTCCTCGACTTCGAGCGGCAACTCCTTCACGCAGCGGATCGTGTTCTGAATCCGGGTCCGCACTCCGTGGATGATATGGAAATCGGCCTCCAGCTTTTGCCCGAGCATGCCGACCGGGTTGAGGACGCCGTCCTGCCCGTCGACGTGGTAATGCTGGATGATGGAATGAAGAAAAGCGTTCTGCGCGGGAATGCTCACTTCCCGGGCGTTGATCTTTACGTCCTCGATGTCCTGCTCGTCGATTTCGTCACGCTCCTCCGGAAGCGAGACGGAGCCGCGATTATTGAAGCTTTGAATGTGGGAACCGGCGATTCCGACATAAACGCTCCGGATCATGACGTCGCTCTTGGTCTCCGCATCGACGACCGCCTCATGCACGCACTTCATCGCGGTCTCGAAATCGACGATCTCGCCCTTGCGAACCCCGCGCGAAGGCGCCTGGCCGACCCCAAGAATCTTGATTGTGCCGTCCGGCCGGCCTTCACCGACCACGACACAAATCTTGGAAGTGCCAATCTCGAGACCAACCATCAAGTCGCTGCTTGCCATTTCTTCTAATCCTTTCTGCCCTTCTTAAGGGGTAATGCTTTTCGGACCGGTGGCGGAGATGCCTTCGCCTGGGCCTTGGAAGAGGCCGGCGCGGGCTCCGTTTTTGCCGGAGGGTGGACCGGAATTGCCTTCAAGATTCGCGGCTCCGCGCCCTCCGGATCGATCGTATCGTTAATTACGTCGACCGAGTTTCTGCCAAAAGTGACCGGAATATTGCGCTGAACGAGGAGATTCACGGTGGCGAGCTCGCGTTTCGAATCGTCCGCGTAAACGAGGAATTGCTCGAGGCGCTGCAATTGCGCGTCGAGATTATCGAACCCAAACGTCACCCGGGTGTGGTTCTTATCGGAAACCAGGAGGCAATAACCTTTCGAAATATCGATCTCCCGAATCTGAAAACGCGTCTGCATGAAACTGCCCAGGCTTAGCCGCAAGAGCTCGAGCGCGGCCTTCGCTTCGAATGAATCGACGGTTTTACCCGGCTCGAGCGATTCGCTCGTGCATCCCGTGATCAGCGGCAGGCCGAGATATTCAGGTAACAACTTCTTTTCTTTCATCAGAACTCCGCGCGCGTCCACCAGAAAAGCGACCTCGGAAGCAAATGGATCGGAAATTTGTTTGTCCGAGGTAATCCACGCAATCGGCTTGCGCTCGACGATCCGGAGATCGATCTCGCCCGGTAACTTCCGGACGACCTCCACTTCATCCACCTGCGCCAGCAGCTGGAGCCGGTCGCGGACCTGGCCCAGATCTATTCCGAAAATATTTTCGCCCTCCTCCAGGCCGGCCGCTTTTAGAATCTGTTCGCGCTGCAGGGTTCCGTCCGTTTGCACTTCGATCTGACTGAGCCGGTAATCCGGGTTTTCAAAAAAGAGCCGCTTCGCACCGAACCGGACTCCAAAAACAGCGCCGGTGCAAAGCGCCACCCCAAGCGTTATCTTCGACACGATCACCAGAACACGGCGATTACGGTGCTGGGTCGCCTTGTGCGAGCGAACCCGGACGTCGAGAAGATGCTGTTGGCGCCTCTGGCGCGTGTTCGAGACGCGCTGGTTTCGCGGGCGAAGTCGCTGGTTCTTTACTTTCATCGCCGGCTCCCCCGTTTCGCCGAAAGTTCGACAATTCGTTCGCACAACTCCACGTAACTGATGCCGGCTGCCGCCGCCGCTTCCGGCAGCAAGCTCGCTTCGGTCATTCCGGGAATGGTGTTTACCTCAAGGACGCTCGCCTCTCCCTCTTCGGGCAACATGATGTCCACGCGGGAATAAACTTCCAGCCCGAGCGCTCGATGGGCGCGCCAGGCCAGCTCCTGGATCGCGCGCGTCTGGTCCTCCGGAATATTTGCCGGACAAACATGCTCGGCGCCGCCGCCCGCGCTGGGATTGAGAAAAGGATACTTGTTCGTGAAATCGTAAAAGCCGCCTTTCGGAATGATTTCGATGATCGGCAACGCCAGATCGCCGAGAACGCCGATCGTCAGCTCGCGCCCGGAAATGAATTTCTCGACGAGAAGTTCGTTGTCGTAGGTCGAAGCATCCGCGATCGCCGCATCGACCTCCCGTTCGTTTCTAATGATATGAACGCCTACGGTAGAGCCCTGCCGAGGCGCTTTGATGACGAAAGGAATGGGAATCGTCGGTCGCTGTCCCGCGGTGATGATCTGCCAGTACGGCGTTGCCACACCATGACGCTGAAATGCCTCTTTGGAGCGGATCTTGTCGAAGGCAAGCGCGCTTTCGGATACGCCCTCTCCCGTGTAAGGAATTTTTCGAGCTTCCAGGATTCCTTGGACCTGACCGTCTTCGCCAAACGTCCCGTGCAGCGCGATGAAAGCCAGCTCGACTCCAGCCGGCAACTCGAAGTCGGCGCCTTTGACATCAATCTCGCTCACTTTCGCACCTAACGAGCGCAATGCTTTCGCGACTCCTTTTCCCGTAGCCATGGAAACAGCGCGCTCCGAGCCCGGTCCGCCCATCAATACCGCGATTTTTTTCGGCAGCGCGCTCACGGACTAGGCTTCCTCCCCCACAATTTGCACCTCGGTTTCGAGTTCGACTCCCCGCTCTTTCCGCGCCACGTCCTGGATTTTCGATATCAACTCAAGCACCTCGGCTGCCGTCGCATCGCCATCATTTACGATGAAGTTTCCGTGGATCTCGGAAACGCGGGCTTTCCCGACGCGAGTATTTTTCAACCCCAGCTCGTCGACCAGTTTTCCGGCTGGAATGGTCTTGGGGTTCTTGAAAATGCATCCGGCACTCTTCGCCGCGGGCTGGGTCGTCCGCCGTTTTTCCTGGGATTCGTCCAGCCGTCGCCCGATCTCGTCCGCCGCCGCGGGTGTCCCTTTGAAAACGGCCGCCACCGCATAGTTGCGTTCCAGCGAGGGGACGTGCCGGTAATGCACTTCCATTTCCGACGGCGTCTTTTCGTGCTCGTTGCCTTCGTCGTCGAGGTAACGGACCCGCACCACGTTCTCGAAAGTTTGGGCGCCCATCGCGCCAGCATTCATTCGAAGCCCGCCGCCGACCGCCCCCGGAATCCCTTCCATCCATTCCAAGCCTCCCAGGCCCGCTGCTTTTCCAGCGTAGGCGATCTGTTTGAGCTTCGCGCCCACGCCCGCGGCAATTTCGTTTCCCGACACCTCGATCTTGTCGAACTCGCCGCCGCACGGATGAATCACTACTCCCCGGATCCCGCCGTCGCGCACAAGTAAATTCGATCCCCGACCGATCACGAAGAGCGGCAGGTTTTCGCTTCGACAAAAACGAATCAGCTCGGCGAAGGCTGCTTCGCTCCGCGGTTCCACCCAGAACTGCGCCGGGCCCCCAACGCGCAACGTCGTGTGTTTCGCCAGGGGCTCGTAAAGGCGGACGTCGCCCTCTTCGCCCACGATGGTCTTCAGCTTTTCCGCGATCACCAAGTCCGCCGCGAGCGTGGAAAGCTGCTCGTGAATATTTCCCGCGCCGAGGCTAAGGATCAGGTCCCCCGCTGCGATCATGTTGCCCACGTCGCAATGCAACCGGTCCAGCCGCGGCTGATAGCTCACGCCCAGGTGGCCGCTGGCCGCGATTTCATCTACAATGGTTTGGCCGGTCACTCCGGGGAGCGGTTTCTCGCTGGCGGGATAAACATCGGTCACCACCACGCGGTCCGCCTTGTCGAAGGCTCGGCCGAATTCCCGCCGGAGCGCCTTTGTCCGCGAATAGCGATGCGGCTGAAACATCGTCAAAACGCGCTTGCGTCCGGCTGCCCGGGCCGTCGCCAGGGTGGCCGAAATTTCCGTGGGATGGTGGGCGTAATCGTCCACCAAAAGAAAGCGTTCGCTCTGGTATTTGATTTCGAAGCGGCGGCGAGCGTGCTGAAACTTGGCCAGCGACGCGGCAATCTTCGGGAAGGGCACTCCGAGCTCGCTGGCCAGTGCGATCACGCCGAGCGCGTTGCTCACGTTGTGCCGGCCAGGGACGTTCAGGACCGCTTCCCCCAGTTTCTCGCCGCGGCACGAAACGGAAAAGACCGACGTGAAATCGCGCAGATCAATATCGGTTCCGCGATAATCCGCTTTCTCGGAAAACCCGAACGAGACCGGTTTCGCATGCCGGGCACAGATGCGGAGCGAATGGGGATCGTCCGCGCAATAAAAAGCGGAGCCGGTGGTTTGTTCGAGCAACTGGCAAAAGACCGCTTCGATCGCCCCCAGGTCGGCGTAAAAATCGAGATGCTCTTCTTCCACGTTGAGGACGAGCGCGTGTTCCGGTTTGAAAAAACGCAGCGTCCCGTCGCTTTCATCACCTTCGGCCACAAAGTATTCGCCGCGCAGGTCCCAGTGCGCGTTCGAGCCGAGCAGCGGAATTTCCGCGCCAACATAGTGAGACGGGTGCAACCCGCCCTCGCGCAAAACGTGCGCCGTCATGGCCGAAGTGGTCGTCTTGCCGTGCATGCCCGCGATGACGATCCCGCGTTTTCCGCCCATGATGGCCGCGAGCGCTTCGGCGCGCCGGACAAGGGGCTGACCGGCGACGACGGCTGCCGCGCGGATCGGGTTTGTTTCCCGAATCGCTGACGAATAAATTACCACCTTGGCATCCTGCGCGTCCTCAGCGCGATGCTCCGCCCGAAATCGAAGGCCGAGCCGCTGCAGCCGATCGACCTCCCAGGATTTCACCTTGTCCGAGCCGCTGACGTCGTGTCCCAGCTCGAGGAGCAGCGCTGCGATCCCGCTCATTCCGCTTCCGGCCACGCCGATCAGGTGAATGCGATGGCGCTCATGCGTCAGCATCTGCTGGAGATCGAGATCAGAGGCGAGCGTCATGATTCGGTTGCGTATATCTTTCCATCGTTTCGACGACGAGCGCGGCTGCGTTTTTCGGCGCGAGACGCGCGGAATTTTCCGCCATCCGTCGCAGCTGGTTTGGATGGTCGATTAATTCCCGGATCTTATGCGCCAGGAGCTCGGCAGTCAGGTCGGATTCCTTCAGAATAATCGCGGCGCCCGCGCGCGTGAAGATTTCCGCGTTTTTCGTCTGGTGATCCTCGGCCGCGTACGGAAATGGGATCAGGATTGCGGGGAGCGAAAACGTGGCGAGTTCGGCCAGGCTGGCCGCGCCCGATCGGCCGATGGCGAAATCGGCGGCGCTATAAACCTCCTCCATGGAATGATGGAACGCCGCCACATGCGTCGGAATTTTCTCTCGCAAATAATTGTCGGCTACGAGCCGCTCATCCCGCCCGCCGGAAAGATGGATCATCTGAATGGGCGCATCGTGGAGGGAAGGAAGGGATTTGATGACAACCTGATTGATTCCGCTGGCGCCCTGGCTCCCGCCCATGACGAGGAGGGTGAGAAGATCTTCGCGCAGACCGAGGCGCTCCCGCGCGAGCTTTCGATCCATCGGCTGGAGCTCCCGGCGGATCGGAGTGCCGGTTACTTCGGTCCGGGCGTTGGGGAAGAATGGCGCGCATTCCTTGAATCCGAGAAGAACCGCCCGCACCATCCGGGCGGTCAGACGATTTGCCTTTCCCGGGATCGCGTTCGATTCGTGAACGAACGTCGGAATACCGCGCATTTTGCCGGCGAGCACCGGCGCCGTGGAGGTAAAGCCCCCCATGCCGAGAATGGCGTGCGGTTTGAACTTCCGATAGATGCCGCGGCAGACTCTCAGGCTTTCGACAAAACGGCGGGCGAAACCCAGAATCGCGGGAGAGAAAGGCGACGGAAGCCCCACCGTGGGCAGCTTGTGAACGCGGAACTCAGTCCGGCCGGAGAGCGCCAGCGAGTCGATCTCCTTTTCCGAAACGAAAAGCATCACCTCGTGGCCGCGAGACCGGAGAACTTCCGCGACGGCCAGTCCCGGGAACAGGTGTCCCCCTGTTCCTCCACATGCGATGACGGTGTTCATGCTGGGATTGAAGAATGCAGATTGCAGATTGCAGATTGTGAAAAGCGCGAAAACGCAGCCGACCTGCAATCTGAAATCTGCAATCTGCAATGGTTCATATTCTCGGTGTTGTCCGCGCCCGGATAATGGCGCTCTTTTTCTTCGCCGGCTCGAGCACGCCTTGCCGGTAAATGTTGAGCAGCAGGCCCACCAGGAAGAGGCACGCGGCGAGATTCGAGCCACCGTAGCTCACAAACGGCAGCGGCAATCCTTTGTTGGGCAGAAGCGATGTCGTGACGCCGATATTTACCGCGGCTTGGAGCCCGAGAAGCGAGACGATGCCACAGCCCAAAAGCAGGCCAAAACGGTCCTTGGCATGGAGCGCGATCATCATTCCACAGACGATGATGACGACGAACATGAAGACGACCAGCAGGCTCATGCGCAGGCCCAGCTCTTCGCCGATCATGGGAAAGATGAAGTCCGTGTGCGCATAAGGCAGGTAGAGCATTTTTTGCCGGCCGTTCCCGAGGCCGAGCCCCTCCATTCCCCCACTTCCCCAGGCAATGAGCGCCTGCATTTGCTGGAGACCGGCGTCGTCTTTGAAGCGCTCAGGATCCATGAACGCCGCCAGCCGGCCCATCCGTTCCGACATGTGGGTCGCGACGAAAAGAATTCCACCCAGGCCGCCTAACGAGAGCAAACCGAGCAGCGCCGGATGCGTTCCCGCGACAAACATGATGGCAAACATCGTGGCCCCGATCAGAGCAGTTGTGCCAAGGTCAACCTCCAGCACAATGAGAAGCAGGGCGCTTGAAACGACGGCGAAAGGCACGAGAAAGCCCTGAACGATCCGGCCGCTCTCTTTTTCGCGGTTCGCGAACCAGGCAGCGAGAAAAAAAACGACGGCGACCTTGGCGATTTCGGAAGGCTGAAACGTTCCGATCCCCAGAGAGACCCAGCGGCGCGATCCGTTAATCCGCATGCCGAAATGGGGGACAAAACAGAGCGTCAGCGTAACCAGGGCAAGCCCAAACCAGACCCACCAGGTCCGGAGCCAGAAATGATAATCAATCAGGGCCGCTGCCGCGCAGACGACAAATCCCACGGCCAGCCAGACTGCCTGGCGCTTTACGAAAAAATAGATGTCGCCATGGCTTTCCTTGGCAAAAGCGCTGGTGCTCAACAGCATGACGATGCCGATGACCAGCATTCCCAGAACCGCCAGGAATAGAAAATAGGCGCTCTTGCGATGCATCTAGTTGCGCGGAGGCGGTGGGACCCTTGGACAAAAATCCTCCCTGTCCGCACCAGAATCCATCGACGCCACGGGCGTCGTTATCTTCGCTCGGAGTTTCATTATTCGGCTTTCTTTGGTTTCGTCGGCTTGACCGGAATGATGAGCTTCTGGCCGACGCGAAGTTTGTGGGGATCCTCGATCTTGTTCACGGCCAGCAAATCATCGAAAGGAACTTTGAATTTGCGCGCGATCGTCAGGGGATTGTCCCCTTTCGCGACAATGTAAGTCTTCCTGTTATCGGACTTGGGGGTGCTTTCTGCGGTCGACTTCACCGGGATGGCTTTTCGCTCTTCTTTCACGGCAGGCTTGGTGGTTGTCTTGGCGGAAGCGGTTTCATCCCGCGGGACCGGCGCCGGGTTGGGGGCACTCGGTCCACTGGTTTTCACGGCGGCGGTCTGCGAGACCGGGGAGTTTGCGCTCGAGACCGGTCCCAGGGGACCCTGCCGGCTCTTTATCGTGTTGAAGGCGATGATGCCCGCGACAGCTACGACATGAAGCACGAGCACGATCAGCAACGCGCGCGACAGCTTCATGTTTGGCTCGGACATCTCTTCGAAGTCCATTTCATCCGGAACGCCGAGCGATCTGCGCGCCGCCGTCGCGCGCAAGGTTTTGCGGGTTAAAAGACTGGGTAGTTTCATGGTTTACTTGGGCAACGCGTGCACGAGGGCACGAAATTGATCGCCGCGATCGGCGTAGCTTTTGAACATGTCGAAAGAGGAGGTGCCGGGAGAAAAAAGAACAACTTCGCCCGGCTTCGCCAGGGCATGAGCGCGCTCGACCGCGTCCGCGAGGGAGGTGGCGATCTCACACGGCACCGCGCCTCCCCAATCCTGGCAGATCCTTTGCGCCATCTCGCCGATCAGAATGACGGCGCGCGCTTTTTCCGAGACCAGAGGCAGAAGGGTTTCGAAGGTGAAGCCCTTATCTTTTCCACCGGCGATCATGATGATCGGCCGGCTTTGCGCGAGCAGCGCCTTTTCCACCGCGGCCAGGTTCGTTGCCTTGGAATCGTTGATGTAGGCAACGCCGCCAATTTCACGGACGAACTCGCACCGGTGCGGCCGCGGTTCGTAGGCGCACAGCGGTGGCAGCATTTGCTCGAAGGACAAACCCCGGGCCAATCCCACGGCCAGCGTAGCCATCAGGTTCTCGATGTTATGCGAGCCGCGCAGCTTCGTGTCGGCCATTCGCAGGACTGGTTCGTTCCGGTAAAGGATCGAACCGCCTTCGAGCCGAAAATCGGCGCCGTCCGCATAGGCGCTAAACGTCACCGGGCGGGCCGCAATTTTTGGGAGCGTCTCCCCCGCATTGATCACCGCCACGTCTTCCGCGGTTTGGTTTTCAAAAATTCGCAGCTTGGCGGCTCGATATTCCGCGACGGACCGGTAACGGTCGAGATGGTCGGGCGCAAAATTCAGCCAGACGCTGATGGAAGGCCGAAAGGTCCGGATGGTTTCAAGCTGAAATGAGCTCACCTCGACGGTGAGGACGTCGAGATCGCGATCTTCGAGGGCCACTTCGCAGAGCGGTTTGCCAATGTTCCCGCAGGCGATCGTGCGCTGACCACACGCATTCAACATCTGGGCGAGCAATTCCGTGGTGGTTGTCTTTCCGTTCGTGCCCGTGATCGCGATCACCGGGAGATCGACGGAACGCCAGCCCAATTCGAGCTCGCCGATCATTTCGATTTGTCGCGAGGAAAAATTTCGCGCGAGCGGCGAGTCCGGATCGATTCCGGGACTCAGGACGACAAAATCGCAGGCTGACGAATCTGCTTCGGCGGCCGGGCCGTACTGCACGGTCACTCCCTGAGCGCGCAGATTCTCAATCGTCGATTTCAGCAGCGTTTTTTCCTCGGCGCTGTCCAGAACGGTGACGGACGCGCCTTCACTTCGAAGAAGAAGGGCGGCTGCAGTCCCGCTCAGGCCTGCACCCAGAACCACTGCTTTTTTGCCCTCGTATTTCACAGCTTATCTCAGCTTCAGCGTGGCCAAACCAAGGAGCGCGAAAATGACCGACAAAATCCAGAAACGGACGATGACGGTATTCTCTTTCCAGCCCCGCAATTCGAAATGATGATGGATCGGCGACATGGCGAAGATGCGTTTGCCAGTGAGGCGGAAGCTGAGCACCTGCAAAATCACGGAGGCCGCTTCAAGGACAAAGACTCCGCCCACCACCGCGAGGAGCAGCTCCTGTTTACAACAAATCGCGATCACGCCAATGACGCCGCCAATCGCGAGAGCGCCGGTGTCGCCCATGATGACTTTTGCGGGATGACAATTAAACCAGAGAAAGCCAAGGCCCGCGCCGACCAGGGCCGCGCAAATCACCGCGAGCTCACCGGTATAGGGATAGAATGGCACCTGGAGATATTCCGCGATGCGATAATTTCCGGCGGCGTAGGAGAGCAAGGCGTAGGCGAAGGCGACTGTGATCGTACAGCCCGCGGCGAGACCGTCGAGGCCATCGGTCAGATTCACGGCATTCGACGAACCGACGACGACGAAGGCGAAGAAAACCAGCGTGAACCACCCCATGTTGTGCACGACCGGGATTTTGAAGAACGGCAGATAAAGCGAGCGCGCCTGCACTTCGATAAGCGGGTTGGTAAGAAATACCGCCGCCACGATTAAGGCGAGCGCGAGCTGAAAAATCAGTTTCAAGCGGCCGCTGATTCCGCCCGAATGTTTCTTCGTGACCTTGAGGTAATCGTCAACGAAACCAAGAGCGCCGAGGTAAACCATGCTGAAAAGCGCGAGCCAGACGAAGCGGTTATCGGGCCGCGCCCAGAGAACCCCGGAAATCAGGACCGTGCCGATGATCAGGACGCCGCCCATCGTCGGCACCCCTTGTTTAGCACTGTGCAACTCGGCAAGCCGATGGACCTCATCCGCGGTCCGGATCGGCTGGCCGATTTTCAGCGCGATCAATTTCCGGATGACGAAATTCCCGAAGGCGAGCGAGAGCACGAACGCGGTCACCGCCGCCGCGACGGCGCGGAACGTAACATAACTGAAAACGTTGAATCCTTTGATCTCCTCGCTGAGAAGATGCAGGTAATACATCATAACGTGACCTCCTCGGCTCGCCGCCTCCTGGCGAATTCTTCCAGGACCCGTTCCATTCGGGCCGAGCGGCTGCCCTTGATCAAAACGAGATCGCCGGACGCGGCGACCTTCTCGAGCAGGTCGGCGGCTTCCTCATGCGACGCGACTTCCACGCTTTTTTTCAAACCCGCTTTCTCAGCGGCGCGGGCGATGATTGCGCCAAGCGATCCCACGGCGATCAACTCATCAATGCGCATCTGCGCGGCTGCTTCCCCCACTTCGCGATGCCCGCGTTCCGACTCTGTTCCCAGTTCGCCCATTTCCCCCAGGACCGCGATGCGGCGGCCATCCGAATCCAATTCCACCAGCGTCCGCAACGCCGCCTTCATTGAATCCGGATTTGCGTTGTAGCTGTCATCGATAAACTGAATGCCGTCGATCTCCCTAATCTGGAGACGCGCCTTCGTGAGCGGCGTGGAAGCGAGACCGACGGCGCACTCCTCCAACGACAGGTTGAAGGCACGGCCAGCGGCCACGGCCAGCATCGCGTTCTGCACCATGTGAATTCCCGGCACCGGCAATTGCGCGCGGCAGCGATGCGCTTCTTCCAAAATAGTAAACTCGCTTCCAGTGGAGCTCTGGCTGATGTCGGTGGCCCGGATGGAGCCGTTTTCGATTCCCGCGAGAACAACTTTTGCGTGCGTCCGCTTTGCGATCGATTCACTAAACGGATCGTCCGCGTTCAGAATTAACGTCCCGTTCGACGCGACCGCCTCGGCGAGCGCGCCTTTCTCCTCGGCGATCGCTTCCCGGCTTCCCATGAATTCGATGTGAGCGATGCCGACGTTCGTGATGATGGCAAGGTCGGGCGCCGCCAATCTGGCCAGGGCCGCGATTTCGCCAGGGTGATTCATCCCGATTTCCCAGACGGCGATCTCATCCTCGCGATTTGCCGCGAGCATGGTCTGCGGCAGCCCGACGTGATTGTTGAAATTACCTTCTGTCTTGGTAACCCGAAATTTTCGGGCCAGGGTCGCGGCCACAAAATCTTTCGTGCTGGTCTTGCCGTTGCTGCCAGTGATCGCGATGACCTTCAAAGAGAGAGACTGCCGGTAATTGGCCGCCAGGGCTTGATAACCGACGAGGGTGTCCGGCACGCAAATGAGAGCGAACCCGGCCGGCGCTTCGCCTTTCCAATTCTCTTCGACCATCGCGCCGGCCGCGCCTCGTTCGCTGGCTTGACGGACAAACCGGTGTCCGTCGAAGTTATCTCCGCGTAACGGGACGAAGAGATCCCCCGGCTGCAACGTGCGTGAGTCGGTGCTGATTCTGGCGGTTACCGCGTCAGCGTCACCTCCAATCACGGAGCCGCCTGCGAACTTTGCGATCTGGACGAGAGAAAGAGGATCCATGGTCAGAACGCGAGCGGATGGTTCTCCAGGGCCTGACGCGCCACCTGAATGTCGTCAAACGGAACGGTGTGGTCGGCGAACTCCTGGTAGGCCTCATGTCCTTTACCGGCGATCAGAACAATGTCGCGCGGCTGGGCTAACTCGATGGCGCGGGCGATGGCCTTCGCGCGGTCGGGAATCTTCTCATAGTTTCCCGACCGGAACCCTTTCTCGGCGTCAGCAATGATCGCGTCAGGATCTTCTTTGCGCGGATTGTCCGAGGTAATGATGCTAAAGTCGGCGTTTTGATCGGCGACCCGCCCCATGAGCGGGCGCTTCTGTTTGTCGCGATCGCCACCGCAACCGAAAACGAGGATGAGACGACGCGGGGAAAGTTCTCGCAGAGTCTTGAGAACGTTGAGCAACGCGTCATCGGAGTGCGCGTAATCGACAAAGACCTGGAACTGTCGCTTCGCCGGAACGGCCTCGAGGCGTCCGGGCACTTGCGGCGAGCGGCTCAAGCTCAAAATCGCGTCGCGCAGGCTCAGGCCGATGCTGCTGGCCGCGGCCAGCGCCGCCATCGAGTTCGCAACATTAAAGCGGCCAATCAAGGGCACTCGCACGAGGTAACTCTTGCCGCGCGCGTCGAGCTGATACGAAGTGCCCGCAAATTCCGCGTGGTAATTTGAGGCGCGAAAATCCGCGCGTGGACTCACGCCATAGGTGATGACTGGAGTTAATTTCTCGAGCCGATCGGCTAATTGAGCGCCATAGCGATCGTCGATATTGACGATGGCGGGCGCCTTCGTTTTTCCCTTCTGTTCCGCAAGGCCGGTGAAGAGCTTCACCTTCGCTTCGAAATAATTTTCCATCGTCCCGTGAAAATCGAGATGGTCCTGGGTCAGATTGGTGAAGACCGCTACGTCCCACTCCAGGCCGCGGACCCGGTCCTGCGCGATGGCGTGCGACGAAACCTCCATCGCCGCCGCCTTGCAACCCGCATTCACCATCTGCGCGAGCAGCTCCTGGACATCGAGCGATTCCGGAGTGGTGCGCACGGCCGGCAAAACCCGTTCACCGATTTCATAACGAACCGTCCCGATCAGGCCGCAGCGCAGACCCGCTTTTTCGCAGATGTGCTTGAGCAAAAAGGTTGTCGTCGTTTTTCCATTCGTGCCGGTCACGGCCGCAAGTTTGAGCCGGCGCGCGGGCCGGTCGTAAAAGACCGCGCCGAGATCGGCGAGGGCCTGGCGCGTATTTTCAACCACCACGCAGGTGGCATGCGCGTGTTCCACCTCGTGCTCCGTCACGATCACGGATGCGCCTTTTTCGATGGCCTGCTCGATGAATTGGTGGCCATCGCTTTTTTCCCCGCGCAAGGCGACGAAAAGCCCATCCCTTTGCACACGCCGCGAGTCATACGCGATGCTTTCCACGACGCGATCAAGCGGGCCGATGATTTGGCGGGGGGAAATGGCGGCGGCGAGAGTTTTGAGCTGCATGCGAAATGGTTAAACGGGCGCAGCGCGCTCAACGGTGGGACGCATTGGTTAAGGCCACTCGCTCCGCGGCGGATGTTTTTCCGACATCTTCGTGCGGCTCAAGATCGAGATAGCGCGCGGCCTTTTCGGCAATTCGCGCAAAGATGGGCGCCGCCACGAGCCCACCGTAGTTCAATTCCGGGTTGCTCGTGTGCGCGTCGTCGAGAACCACAAGCCCAACAAATTCCGGATGCTCGGAAGGGAGATAACCGGAAAATGAGACGACATATTTCCCATGCTCGTATCCGCCCTTGGGATCTACCTTCTGGGCCGTGCCCGTTTTCCCTGAGATGTTAAAGCCGGGAACCGCGGCCGCCGCCGCCGTCCCCCGATCGCTCACCACGCCGCGCAAGGCGTTCCCCACCTGCGCCGCCGTTTCCGGCGAAATGACCTGCCGCAAAACGACCGGAGAAAAGACGCTGACCGTCTTTCCCTCTTCGGTCGTGATCGATTTCACGATGCGCGGCGTGACGAGCTTGCCGCCATTCGCGATCGTCGCCATCGCCACCGTCATCTGCAACGGAGTGACGCCGACCTCGTGGCCCATCGGAATCCGGGTAATGGAAATCTTGCTCCACGATTGCGGCGGCCGGATCACTCCCGGTATTTCACCGGGCAACTCAATTCCAGTCCGCTCTCCAAAGCCGAACCGGCGGATGTACTCATAAAACTTCTGCTCGCCGACGGTGAGGGCCAGCTTCGCCGCCCCGATGTTGCTCGATTTTATCAGAATGTCCTGCACGGACAGATCGGCGTAGGCCTTGTGATCGTGCAAAGGACGACCGCCGAAATTCCAAATGCCATTCTCGCAAAAGATGGTCGTATCGGGCCGGACTTTGTGTTCGTTCAAAGCGGTCGCGGCGGTGACGATTTTGAACGTCGAACCGGGCTCCATCATGTCGATGATGGCGCGGTTCTTCATTTGCTCCGGCTTCGCTTCGGAACGCAGATTGAGATCGAAGTTCGGCCGGTTGGCCATCGCCAGAATTTCGCCGGTCTGCGGGCGCATGAGAATGATGGTGGCTTTTTGCGGAGTGTATTCGCGCATGGCCGCGTCGATTTCGTTCTCGACGATGTTTTGCAGGTTAAGATCGATGGTCAGGCGGACCTGATAACCATTCCGCGGCATGCGTTCCTGGCCGCGATAGAGCACGATCTCCTGGCCCGCGCGGTTGTGTTCGATGTAACGGTAGCCATCCTGGCCATGGAGGTATTCTTCCATCGACGATTCCACACCCTGGATGCCGCGGTGTTCGAAATCCGTGAAGCCGATCACGTGGCAAAGCATCGAGCCGTTCGGGTAAATCCGGGTGGAATCGCGCTCGAAATAAATGCCGCGCAAGTTTTGGGCGCGCAGTTTTTCCCGTAAGGCCACCGCTACCGCGACGGGCACCTCGCGTTTGAGAACAATGTAACGCCGCTCGCCCTCGAGCTTCTCCGAAAGCTCGCCAGCCGGAATCTCCAGCGCATCCCGGAGCAACAGAATGGTCGCCTCCCGATTATTCAAATGCGTCGCGTCAGCCACCACCGTTTCGACCGGCGTGTTGTGGGCGAGAACTTCGTTGTTCGCGTCGAGAATCGAACCGCGCTCCGCGAAGATGGCCTGTTTGTAAACGTGCTTCTCAGCGGCCAGCCCGGCGTACTCGTCGTGCTTGATCATCTGCAAGTAGACCAGCCGGAAAGAAAACGCGCTGAACAAGACCGTGAATGCCAGGCAAACCAGCGCGCAACGAATCCGGCTGTTCCACTTCATCTGCCGGCACGTTGGTTCGCGACCGGCTGGACCGCGTCTTCCGGATGCGCCCGCGCCGGCGTGCTCAAACGCACGATGTTTTGCTCCGCGATCGGGATCATCTTCAAATAACCCTCCTTGAGCCGGCGCTGCATCGCCGAACGCGAGGTCAAGGCCGCGATCTGCACCCCGACGACGTCGTTTTGCGAGCGCAGACTCGTCAGTTCGTTTTCGAGCGCCTTTTTCCGGTCGCCCTGATGATAGAGCTGAAGAGTGAGATAAACGTAAATCAATCCGGTAAGCGCGAGAAAAGCCGTGATCACAATCCAGCGCGCCAGCGAAGCAGCGTTCACGGAATTGAAGTTTTTTCGGCGCGGCGCGTGCATTAGATTTTTTCGGCTACCCGCAGCTTCGCGCTCCGCGAACGCGGGTTGACGCGTTGTTCGTTTTCGCCGGGTTCGACCGGCTTCGACGTGATTAAACGAAGAGCAAAATCAGGATTGCGCCGCGGCTCCGGCCACTCCGGGCGGTCGAGCCACTCGCGACTTCGGTCCCGGAAAAAATTCTTCACGATCCTGTCTTCCAGAGAATGGAACGTAATCACGGCCAGACGGGCCCCGGACTCGAGCCGTTTCGTGAGAACCCGCAAACCTTCCTCCAGCGCGCCGAGCTCGTCGTTTACCTCCATCCGCAGCGCTTGGAAAACCTGGGTCGCGGGATGACGCCGTCCGTGCCGCCAGACAATCTTCTCGATGGCCTTGGCCAGCTGCATCGTCTCTTGAAACGGTGATGTCTTGCGCAGCTTCACCAGCTGGCTCGCGATGCGGCGCGCCGCGGGCTCTTCGCCCAGTTCGCGAAAGAGCCGGGTCAAATCTTCCTCGGAGTACGAGTTGATGACCGAGGCAGCGGTCAATTCGCGACGAGGATCCATCCGCATGTCGAGCGGCCCCTGACGCATGACGCTGAATCCGCGGCTCCCATTTTCCAACTGGCGGGACGAAACCCCGAGGTCTAGTAACGCCCCGCCGATTCCCACGATGCCGAGTTCGTCGAGAACTATCCCGGCGTCGCGGAAATTAGCCTGTCGCAAAGTGACTCGACCGCCGAACGGGCCCAGCTTTTCGGCGGCAAATTCGATCGCATCCGGATCCTGGTCGAGCGCGAGCACATCCGCGCCGGTCCGTAAAATTTCGGCGCTGTGTCCGCCACCGCCGCAGGTGGCATCCACGACCAGCGCGCCCGCGCGCGGCGCCAGCAGTTCAACTGCCTCGCGCATGAGCACCGGACGATGATAAGTGAAATCCTCCATTTCCTGCGCCTCCTCCACCTCCAGCGGGCCAGTCGCGAACCAGATGGGCCGCTCGAACAACAGTGCGTTAATCATTTTTGGAAATGCCCCTACAGCCCGATCACGTTGGCAACATGCTGATAGGTCGCAGTTTCCTCTTCGTGAGCGCGCTTCCATTTTTCCAGATTCCAAATTTCAAAACGGCCCCGGTTGCCGACGAGGGCCACCTCGCCCTTCAAGCCAAGCTGGCGGCAGATGTCCTCGGGCAGGATCAGCCGGCCCTGCTTGTCAGGGGTCCCATGTTCGGCCCGGGAATGAAGCTGTCGCAAAAAGGACCGGCGATCCCGCGCCGACAGCGTATCGTTCGCTTCTGCCTGGGCGCTCATACTGGCAAACTCCTCCTTCGACATGACCAGGAGATACGGGTCCTGCGGGTGCGGCAGGATAATGACTTCTTCGCCCTTACCCCGCCGCCAGCGAAATGGAATGGTGACCCGGTTTTTCTCGTCCAGGGAATGGCGGAATTCGCCGGCGAAGAATTTTTGGGGTTGAGAATCGTTTTCCATACGCCAGCGGACAAAGGTGCCATTTCAATCCACTTCCCCCCACTTTTAACCACCTTCCGTACCCAGGGTCAATAAAAATCAACGCCCGTTTGCGCCCTTTTTCCCCCTCGGTAGGCTCCCCCATGTTGCCTTGGTCGGACGCCACCCGATTGGCCATCGCCTGGCTGGCGTTGGCGAGCGTCACCCACGGCCAGGAAACAACCCCGTCACCCGAGGCGGTCCGCGTCACGGTTTCCATTAATGCCGATGGTTCGCGGACGGTTTACGAATTCGATTCCCTGCGCCACAGGGCGACTGCAACCACAACCGGAAAAGATGGACAGTTGATCGGGAAGATCCGCTATGTCCTCGATGAGGCGGGGCGCTTTTCCAGCGGGGAAGTTTACGGCCCGGACGACCAGTTTCGCTTTAGGACTCTCTATAAGTATGACGCAGCCGGGAAGATCATACAGGAGACCCAGCTCGGAAGCGACGACGTGGTGCGAAACAAGATTGTTTACGCGTACGACAAGCTTGGAAGACAGACCGGTTACACGGTTTACGACGGAGCGGGGAAAGTGATTCGCAAGACGCCCGAAAAAACATCTCCCAGGCCGACTCCATCGAGCAAACGGGCCCGGTAGGAGCCAAGGCGCGCCCGGGCGGCCGATGCTTCCCGGCTTGCCACAACCGCCAAAGACGGCTAAGACAAATCCGATGATCGACTACATCCAGAAGGGCGGTCTACTGATGTGGCCAATCCTGTTTTGCAGCGTTATCGCCATCGCTGTCTTTGCCGAACGCCTCTTTTATTTCCACCGTGCGACCATTCACGTGGGCGAATTTCTACAAGGCCTCTCCAACCTCCTCCAGCGCCGCAATTTCGCCGAGGCGCTGCATGAATCCGCCGGCACTCCGGGACCGGTGGCGCGCGTCATTCACGCCGCGATTATCCGGCACGACGCGCCGCGGGCGGAGCTTCGTGAAATCGTCCAGGAAGCGGGCCAGCTCGAAGTGCCGAAACTGGAACGTTTTCTGGGGGTCCTCGCCACCCTTGCCTATGTCGCCCCGTTGCTGGGCTTGCTGGGTACGGTGGCTGGGATGATCGACGCGTTCGGCACGCTCTCCTCCAACGGCGGCTATGCCACCGTCACGGAATTATCCAACGGTGTTTATAAGAGCCTTCTCACCACCGCGGCGGGCCTGGTCGTAGCCACTCCCACCTTCGTTGCCTACAGCTACCTTTCTTCCCGCGTGAACTCCCTGATGCACGAGATGGAGCGGGCCGGGATCGAAGTGGTCCATATGCTGGCGGACCGGGAGCCGCAGAGCGACATCATCAGTTTCAAGGCACCCGCGGAAGAACGGGAAGCGCGCTAATTTATCGCCGGCCTCCGGGCCGTCACGGCATGAAGCTTTCCCGCACGAAGGAATATCATTTCGGCTGGCTCGCCGCCGTTCCGTTGCTGGACGTGACCTTTCTCCTGATTTTCTTTTTGGTCCTCAGCTCGAATTTTATCCTCCAGCCGGGCATTTCCGTCTCGGTGCCGTTGTCACGTTTTACCCTCGGCCCGCAAATCAACCCACAGGTGATCAGCATCACCGGCGGGGCGGCGCCCGCGATTTATTTTCGCGATCAGAAGGTGGCGCTCGATCAATTGGGACCATTGCTGGACGCGGCGAAAAAGGAAGGGCGCCCCATCATCATCAAGGCGGACCGGTTAACGCCGTATGCGCTCGTCGTTGAGGTGACCAATTTGTCCCTTGAGCACGGAATCACCTCGGTTGCGCTGGCCACCACTCTTCCCAAGTGAACACCCCGCAGGCCTCCGCAAACGACCTGATCTTTGGCTGGGACACACCGGCCCGAGGCAAATGGACCATTGTTGGATTTCTTTTCGCATCGCTGGCCGTGCATGCCCTGGGATTTTACCTCTTTCAAATCCTCTATCCTCCCGCGGTCGCGCTGTTGCCGCCGCCCGGCCGGGTCAGTTTGATTGCGCCCAATTCCGATGAAGGTCGTCTCTTGCTTCGCTGGCTTAATGCCGAAGATCCGGCGCTGGCTTCCACCACTCAACCTCCGGTCGATGGAAAATCACTCACGATGCCGACGATTCAGCACGCGCCTTCCTACCTCGGGCGCCAGCCCCCTCTCAGGGAACCGCCATCAGCTCCTGCGGAATTGCGGGTTCCGAGCGCCCATCCACCCGTCCCCGTCGAACGTCTGGCGCCGCGCCCTCAATCTCCGGCGAAAATCGCGCCTACCATGGTTCGTTTCTCCCCGGAATTCGACAAGCAAGGACCGGCGCAGAGTCCCGATTTCAAGTTTCGAACGTCGGGCCGCGAGTCGCCCCAAGCCGCGCGGTTCCGCATTGCGGTCGATGAAAAAGGAAGTCTCCGTTACTGTTTTCTGCAGGATTCATCCGGGGATGCAGCTCTTGATGCCCAGGCACGCGCCTACCTGATGCTTTGCCGCTTCTCGTCTACCGCTGATGCCGCCTCCGCCCCCACCGGCTTCACCTGGGGCACGGCGACCGTCGAATGGGGTAACGACATCGTCTCCGCCTCTTCGCCCACACCGGGAAATAGTGCGCCGTGATTCGAGTCAGCCTCTCCGCCCTGGTCACGATCTATTTGCTGGTTTTTCTTGCGGCGGTTTTTCTGCTCTGGATAGTAGGTGAGTGGAACCGTCGCCGTCGCGAGCGTCGCGCTTTGCGCTATCGGCTGCGGTGCGTGATTTGCGCGTTTGAATTTGAGGATCGAACGCCCGCTTTGCTTCCGCGGTGTCCACGGTGCGGGAGCTTGAACGAACGTTTTAAACCGGAACAAATTTAATCATGGGAATGTGGATTGGTCGTAATCGCAAAGCTCGCGTGACCTATGGTTTTGACGAGATCGCTCTCGTGCCTGGCCGAGTCACCATTAATCCGAACGAAGTCGACATCGCCTGGCAATTGCCCCGGCGTGACGCGGAGCCGCTTAAGTTCAAGATCCCGATCCTGGCCAGCGCCATGGATGGGGTGGTCGACGTCCGCTTCGCCATTGAAATGAGCAAGCTCGGTGGCCTGGCGGTCCTCAACCTCGAGGGGGTCCAGACGCGCTACAAAAACCCACAGGAAGTTCTTCAGAAAATCGTCGAAGCCGACAAGGCGGAGATCACTCACCTGCTCCAAAAGATTTATCAGGAACCTGTCCAGGAGGATTTGATCGCTGCTCGCATCCGCCAGATCAAAGACAACGGCGCCATCGCCGCGGTGAGCTCCATCCCGCAACGCGCCGCCGAGTTCGGCCGGATTGCGCAGGAGGCGGGGGCCGACGTTTTCGTCGTGCAAAGCACCGTTTCGACTGTCCGCCACATCTCTTCGGAATATAAATCCCTCGATCTCGAAAAATTCTGCCGGGAGATGCGGATCCCGGTCATCGTCGGCAATACGGTCGGTTACGACGTGACCTTTGAAATAATGGGATGCGGGCCCGCGGCTGTGCTCATCGGGGTGGGCCCAGGCGCGGCCTGCACTTCACGCGGCGTGCTCGGTTTGGGCGTGCCGCAGGTGACAGCGACGGTCGATTGCGCCGCCGCGCGCGACGCTTACTTCAAGAAAACCTCCCGCTATGTTCCCATCATAACCGACGGCGGCATGAGCAAGGGCGGCGACGTTTGCAAAGCGCTGGCCTGCGGCGCGGACGCCGTCATGGTGGGGAGCGCGTTTGCGAAAGCGCACGAAGCGCCCGGCTGCGGTTACCACTGGGGGATGGCAACTCCCCACGCAAATTTGCCGCGCGGGACTCGGATCAAAGTCGGCGCGACCGGGTCGCTCAACCAAATCCTGTTCGGCCCGGCTGAAGTGGATGACGGGAGCCAGAACCTCGTGGGAGCGATCACGACCTGCATGGGGAACGTGGGCGCACACGACATTACCGAATTCCAGCAGACGGAAATCATCATAGCTCCCTCGATTAAGACGGAAGGAAAACTGTTCCAGACCGTCCAAAGCGTCGGCATGGGAACGCGCTAATATTTCATGATCCCCGAACGGAGAGTTGTCATCACCGGAATGGGCGTGGTGACGCCGATTGGAAACGATCTCGAAACGTTCTGGCGCAATCTTAAGGAGGGCGTCAGCGGTATCGGGAATATCCAAGCGTTCGATGTCAGCGGTTACGATTGCCAGATCGCGGGCGAGGTCCGTGATTTCGACCCGAAAAATTACTTCAATAATCCGAAGGACGTTCGGCGCACGGACCGTTACACGCATCTGGCCATGGCGGCGGCCAAGATGGCCATGGCGGACAGCGGGGCCGATCTTGAAAAAATGGATCTCCATCGCTTTGGCGCGATCGTGAGCAGCGGAATCGGCGGCCTGAAGACGCTCGAGGACCAGCACTCAGCCCTCGTGAACAAGGGCCCGTCGCGGGTTTCCGCCTTCACCATTCCGATGCTGATCAGCAACATGGCGGGTGGCCTGATCTCGATGGAATACGGATTGAAGGGACCAAATCTCTGCATCGTCACGGCCTGTGCGACTTCGAACAACGCCATCGGAGAATCGTGGCGGATGATCAAGTTCGGTGACGCGGACATCTTTCTGGCGGGCGGCTCGGAAGCATCGATCATCCCGATTGGACTGGCGGGCTTCTCGGCGATGAAAGCGCTCAGCACCCGCAACGACGAGCCCAAGCGCGCCTCGCGCCCGTTTGACCGCGATCGCGACGGGTTCGTCATGGGCGAAGGCGCCGGCGTGGTGGTGGTGGAGGAGCTGGAGCACGCGAAAGCGCGCGGGGCGAAGATCTATTGCGAGCTCACTGGCTACGGTCTGTCCGCCGATGCGTTTCACATGACGGCCCCGCCGCCGGATGGCGAGGGAGCCGCCCGCGCGATGAATATTGCGCTCAATCACGCCCGGACGACAGCCGGCCAGGTCGATTATGTAAATGCCCACGCCACCTCGACTGGCCTGGGCGATATTTGTGAAACGCGTGCCATCAAAACCGTTTTTGGCGAACACGCGCGAACCGTTTCAATCAGCTCCACGAAATCGATGACCGGCCACTTGTTAGGCGGAGCCGGCGCCGTTGAGATGGCGGCTTGCGCCCTGGCCATCCGCGATTCGGTCATCCCGCCCACCATTAACCTCGAGAATCCGGATCCCGAATGCGATCTCGACTACACCCCGAACGTGGCGAAGGAAAAGAAGCTGGACGTTATCCTGAATAATTCCTTCGGCTTCGGCGGCCATAACGCAACTCTCGTTGCGGCCAGGTTCACCGGATAACCTTGTCCGGAGGGAAACTGCTTCCCGCCCTTTGGATTATTGGTCGGAAAAAACCGGCGTCGCGGTGATGTCCGACGCGTCAAACGAAAAGCCGTGGCCAGTATTTGAGAGCGATCTCAGAAGCGCGCCGACGTTCTGCGCGGCGCTGGCGGAATAAAATCGCACCAGCCCTACCGTGGTGCGCCGTCCGAAAACCGTGATCATGATCGTGTCGTCATCGACCGAGTTCATGAAAATATGATTGCCGTTTCCCTGATGATAAAGCGCGTTGAACTCCACTTCGCCAATTCGGCGCGCCAGTTCCTTGGTGGCGGCAAAAGATCCGGCCGCGAGCGCCGCAATGATCGTCACGTCCATTACGGTCATGTCGCCAAACTGCGAGATGACGTTCCCCCCGCGGTCGATCACCACGGTCAGGTCCGCTTCGGCTTTCTGGAGAAAATCTCCCAGGACGCCGTCGAGGTTGGCGACGTCATCGATGGTCAGGCACGGGATCGCATTCATACCGCGGCTCCCTCCTTCTTCGACACCGGCTCGACCGGGATCGCCACCGGGGCGGGCGCTGTCTTCGGCACATCGCTTTGCTTGCTGAACTTGTGCAACAAAATCTGCGAGACCGCGTTGAGGGAAGCGAAAACATTTTGTCCCGTGCTGGAAACGACCTCAAAGCTCTGGACCCGCTTCTTCCGATTGTTCAGGACGTACTCGAGATAATTGACCGGGGCGACATTCTCCAGGTCACGCTTGTTGTATTGGAGGACGTAAGGAATTTCGTCGATCGAGATATTCTGTTTCGCCAGGTTGTCCTCGAGGTTTTTAAAGCTCTCGACGTTTTCTTCCATTTTTTCCCATTGTGAATCGGCCACGAAAATGACGCCGTCCACGCTCCGCAAGACGAGCTGGCGGGTCGCGTTATAGATGACCTGACCGGGCACCGTATAGAGCTGGAATTTCGTCACGAACCCCTTAATCACCACCGCGTTCAACGGCAGAAAGTCGAAGAACAAGGTGCGGTCCGAGGCCGTGGCCAGCGACACGAGATCGCCCCGATTCTCCGGATTAATTCGCTTGTGGATGTAACCGAGGTTCGTGGTCTTTCCACACAGCGCCGGACCGTAATAAACGATCTTAAACTGAATTTCCCGGCTCGCGTAATTGATGATCGACATGAAAAAATCCTTAGACGGGGTGCGAATATTTTCGGGAAAGCTCAAGCACGACGCGGGACAGTTTCTCTCGCGTTTCCGCGGGAAGATCGACCGACGAATGAAGCACTCCGAGGCAAAGATTATCGCGCATGAAGAAGGTAACCGTACCCTTATTGCAAGAAAGCGTCATGCCGCGGAGGGGGCCCAGTTTCGTATCCACCAGGTGGTTCTCCAGGCGCTGGAGGAGAGCGGGCGCCATGGCGCAAAGACCTTCTGCTTCCAGTTCCGGGGGAAGACTTCCGGCAAGACTGAGGCCATCGCCAAAGGTGATGGCACACGCCTTGACGCCGGATATTTGGTTAATCAGAGCCACCACCGATTTCCCATCGAGCTTTTCATCGGTATCGAGCGCGACCTGCAGCGGCGTGCGGGGCGGTCGATCCAAAGTTTTTCCGGCCAGAAGCTCGGACGGTTCCTCATCGATCACCGGCGCAACCGGCTCTGGCTGGGACGCTACTTCTTCCGGAGCACTCGCCACCGGCTTGGCCACGGGCGTGGCGGGGACATTGAAACGTTTCGCGTCCTCCTCCGCTTTCGCGGAAAAGGGCGTGGCGAAGTTTGCGCCCGCTTCCTGTTCGACCTGGTCCTCGCGCATCCGCAAGCAAGCGCTGGGCAGGTTTTTCAAGACTTCAGGCAATGGCAATGAAACATCGATTGGAGGTTCACCCGCCTGGAAGTCACCGCGGAACTCCGGCGGCAAACAGGTCTCAAAGACCTTTGCGGTCACGCTGATCCGGCCCGCGGCCAGTTGTGGTTCGATCAAGGCAAACGGGAACTCGATTCGCGCGGCTTCCGGCACACTCTCGGCCTCACCGCTCCACTGCATGGGGGGCAGCTCCTGCAGGATTG
>JBAPMH010000008.1:0-12453 GCA_049278515.1 Chthoniobacterales bacterium | reverse complement strand
CCCTAACGGCGGCAGGGTGGTGAACGGTTAATGTCCTTTTGCGGGGAGGGATTCGGCCCCGGTTCCCGGGGGCCTAGCGGTCGGCACATTTTTGTTGCCGCAGATAGAAAAACCTGACCATTCTGGCGGTCCCTTCAGGGTCGCCCCCATGAAATGTCATCCCGGCTCAAGAACCTGGCTGCTGTGTGGAGCTCTGTTTTTCCTGGTGCGGGCGTGGCCTTGCGCTGGAAATGCAGCAGAAGGCGAGGTGACTTTGGAAGCGTCTCCGTCGACGATCAAGCTCGCAACCACCATCGAGAAGGGCCGGGTCGCCGTCATTGCCCGAAATAAAACTTCGGTGCCGGTTCAGGTGATCAAGCTCGATCATATCGAGAGCGACGGTTTAACCGTCACAGTGTCTCGAAATGATCGAGAGGTTTCTGTCATGCCGCCTGGCGGTGCGCTTCGGTGGGCCGTCGAAATCTCACAAGCGGACGCGGCGCGTGACGCAGGGGAAGTGCAATTCTTTCTTGATTACACCGCTGCCGAGGCGCGGCCGGAGGCGGTGGCCGCGAATTCCGCCCACGTTGCAATTGCAGTGCAGCTGGCCCAACCCGCCGCTCTCGAGAAAGTCTTGGAAGCCCGGACTGAAAGTTCGCTTAAAACCCTTTCGGATCCAAACTCGGGGATCGTTTTTGTCGTCGTCCGCAACAAATCGATTTTTCCAGTTTCGGTGCGTTCGATCGACGTAGCGCCGTCGGCGGATCTCGAGGCCACTTGGAAAGAGTCGTTCGTGAACACGCCCATTCCACCACAAACAGAGCGCGCCTTTAGCGCCAGAGTCGAACGGAAAGGCGCGATCCTGCCCGGAAAATGTCTATTGCTCTTCACCATCAACGCCGACTGGGTGGAAGAAGGCGCCCAACGTAGCGGCAGCACTATCGCGAAATTTGAATTCGAGGCCGATGTGATCGGCGATTCAGCAATGCTGACAGCGATCGGAGTGCCGAGCTTTCTCCTTTTGCCCGGGTTTCTCATGCTCCTGATTTTCGGGATGTTATGGAACGCCGCGGTTAAGATAAAGCCGATCGCGCTGGATTTTAAGCAACCGCAATTCTGGGCAGGAGCCATCCTCCTGTCACTTTCAACCGCGCTGGTGTATCCGCTCGTGACTGGCCGCAATTACCTCCAAGGCTACAGCTTCAAAGACGTTTGCTACGTCTGGTTCGGATCGGCCGGGGTAGGGGCAATTGCGTGGGCGATCGCCATATTCGTCCGCTCCCGCAGAGCCCGTCGAGCGGCCGAAGAGGCCCGACGCCGGACTTTCTCAAAAGATGATACACCAGTGGAGGCGCTGCGAAAACTGGCGCGGAAAGGCCTCGGCTTCGAATTGGAACCAGTGAACATTCAACTCCAGGGGCAAGCGGTGCGCGCGTTTCTCCTGGAACAAGGACAAGGCGACCAGGCGCATTGGGTCGCTCCGAGCATCGGACTTACCCTGCCGGCGAACAGCTCGGTCTCGACGGAGGAAGTTTCGGCATGTTTGACGAAAGTGAACGCGCCGGGTGAGCTCGCGGATTTCATTGAAAAGAAGGGTGTGACGGCGACGTGGAAAGTCCCGCAGGAAGCGCATGGGCTGAACGGACTAACTCAGGTTTCGGCCTACACCCCGTCCGGCGCGCGGCGCACATCCCTGGCGGAGATTACCTAAAAAGGTGGCAGCTCCCGTGGAGCTGCCGGTGAAATTAGCGGAGCCAACTTAATGACGCCCCAAACATCCACCTGGCCGGCTTGTGAATGAGCCGGGGGGGAATCGAACCCCCATGTCTCAACGAGAGGCACTCCACTAACAACAGAGTCGAATTCAGTATTACTGCCCAAGGAGCGAACCGCAATGATAAATATTAATGACCTTCGCCTTTCGTGGATTTGGACGGAAACTTTTCCTGGGACGCTGGTCGATCCTCCCAAGCCCATGTCTCGCTGGGGCGCACCGGGAGACGATGCGGCGTATGCGGCGGCCTTCCAAAAAGCCCGCTCGAAGGAGCCGCCCCTCAAGCTGCCCTGGAGCGAAGACGACCCGAGGCATGAGCATTTCTTTTGGCAATATTATTTGGAAAACGATAATCCGTTTAAGGTCACGCCGGCGAAGGCGCTGCGATGGATAGTTCCGGTTCGCGAAACCCGGCTGGCGAAGATCGCGCCCGCGTCGCCGGCCCGGTTTTTTGTCGAGACATATCATTACCCGCACGGCCTGGCGTTGGTTGTCGGCGCCCGTCTAACGAACCAGTTGGCCTTGTTCGACATGGTGGATGCGGCATTCGAGATTGCGCGGAACGCGACCCTGAAGGTGACCTGGAGGGACAAATCCACCGAGGCGCTGAATTTACGGCAGTTTGCGGGTGCCGCGTTGGATCGGTTTCGCACAGAGACCTTCGGTGCGGGCATCTCGCGTGGTGTCAGATCGGCTAATCCGTTCACAGTCGCTACGATCGTCCAGGGGATACTCTCGCCCGGGGACGAATCGGCCCCGAAGAACAATCCCGACCTTCACCGTGCCTTGGAAGGATTGGCGGGTTGGAATCCCAATTGGAAGAGTACCGAGCCAGACCCGTTCTCGGAACGGAGCCTGGGATTAAGAAAAGGTCCGGCAGCACATACGGTCTACGCGACGACTTTGGGGCGTGTCGTTTGGTTTCCAGACTCTTTCCTGCCGCCCCTCAGCGATCCGCTGACACCGCCCAAAAGCAAAAAGCCGTCACTCAGCTGCTATCATCGAAACCTGATGTTCACCTCGTTGCAGACCGAAAGCCTGGCACGCTTGATGACCGCTGCCTGGCAGGTGTGGCAATCGAACGAAAAAATCTCACCGCCGATGTTGCGGCTCGTTAAGGCTGCAGCCGGCATTCTCGGCCGGTTATATGGCGGCGACCAATCCGTCTACTGTTCCTTCAGTCCGGCCGCCCAGTTGGAGCAGAATAATTGGATTCCTGTGCTGAAAAACGTCCGTAACGAAGTCGGGATTCTGGGGGAACTGCGGCGTAACCGGCCCGCGACGGCCCCGCAAACTTAGGCGCTTAAGGCCGAGGAGGCTGCTTCGCGTCTTATCCCGTGACAGCGACCCCGTCTAATTTTACCGTCGCGTAATGAAGCGACTCGACGGCCGCGGGCCGGAACAAGTACGCCCGATCTCTTTCGAACTCGGTTTTGCCCCGAACGCGACCGGGTCCGTCCTCGTGGCCATGGGCAACACGCGGGTCATCTGCGGCGTCATGATCGAGGAAACGGTCCCGCGCTGGATGAAGGAACAAAATGTGACCGGCGGCTGGCTGACGGCGGAGTATTCGATGCTGCCTTATTCGACAAATACGAGGAAGCCGCGGGACATCGCCAAGGGGCGGCTCGACGGCCGCAGCACCGAGATCCAGCGACTCATCGGCCGTTCGCTCCGGGCGGTAGTCGACCTGGAAAAACTTGGACCGCGGACGATGTGGGTTGATTGCGATGTATTGCAAGCGGATGGCGGGACGCGCACCGCCGCCATCACGGGCGCGAGCCTGGCCGTGGCCATTGCCTGCCGAAAGCTAACCGAGGAAAAGAAGATCGCGGCGTCGCCCATTCGAAAGCTCGTCGCGGCGGTTAGTGCGGGCGTGCTCGCCGGCGTCAGCGTTCTCGATTTGAATTACGAAGAGGACAAAGCGGTGTCGGTGGATTTCAACCTGGTGGCGACAGAGGATGGAGAGCTCGTCGAAATGCAGGGCTCCGGCGAGGAAGCGACGTTTTCAAACCAGGAGCTCGAGGAAATGCTGGCGCTGGGGAAAAAAGGAATCGGAGAATTGATTGCAGCGCAGCGCGCAGTGCTGGCATCATTGATGGTCGGAAACAAATGAAACGCGCGCTGATCACTGGAATCACAGGACAGGACGGGAGTTATCTCGCAGATTTGCTGCTGGAGAAAGGCTACGAAGTTCACGGGATCATCCGGCGCGCCAGCACTTTCAACACGTCGCGAATCGATCATCTCTACGCCGATCCGCACATCAACGGCGTCCGGTTGTTCCTGCATTACGGCGATCTGGCCGACTCGGTCAATCTGGTGAAACTCCTTTACGAACTGAAGCCGGACGAGATTTATCATCTCGGCGCGCAAAGCCACGTGCGAGTGAGTTTCGACATTCCGGAATACACTTCGGACGTCACCGGGGTCGGCACGATTCGAATCCTGGAAGCCATCCGGGAAACGGGAATCCGTTCCAGGTTTTACCAGGCGTCGAGCAGCGAGATGTTCGGCAAAGCGCAGCAGGTGCCGCAGACGGAAACGACGCCATTCTGGCCGCGGAGTCCGTACGGCGTGGCAAAGGTTTTTGCCTACTGGGCCACGGTGAATTATCGCGAAAGTTACGGGCTCCTGGCGAGCAACGGCATTCTTTTTAATCACGAGAGCCCACGGCGCGGCGAAACGTTTGTCACCCGGAAAATCACGAGAGCCGTGGCGGCGATCAAGCTGGGTTTGCAAAAGGAACTGTTCCTGGGAAACCTCGAGGCAAAACGCGACTGGGGTTATGCGCCGGAGTATGTCGAGGGAATGTGGCGGATTCTCCAGCACGATGAAGGCGACGATTACGTGCTGGCGACCAACGAAACCCACACTGTCCGTGAGTTTGTCGAAGCCGCTTTCGCGCGGGCGGATCTCGATTGGAAACAGTACGTGCAGCACGACGTTCGCTATGAACGGCCGGCCGAAGTGGACCTGCTCATCGGCGATGCCGCGAAGGCGAAGAGGATTTTGGATTGGGAACCGAAAGTCCGATTCAAGGAATTGGTCGAGATCATGGTGGATGCGGACATTGCGCTGCTCTCGCGGAGCTCGGCGCAGGAGCAACTGGGGCAATTGCCGTAGACCTCTTGTTGTAACGACGTCGCTCTGTCGCCGTAAGCAAGCGTCGATTAGGGTCGCAGCGTGTGTCACGGCGACAGAGCGCCGTCGTTACAATTTACCGGACGAGACGGCGGTCGTCCCTTCAGCGCTGGGGACCGGCGGCGCAGGCAGCCGTGCTTCCAGCGGTTCGTTGAGAATGGTGACTTTCGCTCCCCAACCGACGATGTCGTAGAGTTGAATCACGTCGCGCGAGCGCATCCGGATGCAACCGTAGCTGGCCGGTTTGCCGATGTACCTTTCCTCGGGCGTGCCGTGAATGTAAATGTATCGGCTGTAAGCATTTGCGTTTCGTCCTTCCAAGCCGTGTAACCAGAGGATTCTCGTTACGATTGGGTCGCGGCCGGGAGCGTCCGGCACCAATACTTCACCGGTGGGCCGCCGGTCCTTGAACACGGTCCCGCTGGGCGCGTTGCCGCCAATTTTCTTTTCGATCCGAAGCTCGCCCAGGGGCGTGGCCCGGCTGCCAGGCGCGTCCCCGATCGCAAACTTCGATGTCGAAACCGGATATGTGGCGATGAGAACCCCATTGTCGAGGACCGCCATGCGCTGCTGGGGCACGCTGATGATCACGTGATGCTGCGTATCTGGAGCGACGCAGGAAGTGACGAGGGAGGCGGCGGCCGCGAGGAAAAAGAGCCTTCGTATCATGCGTTGAGCCTGAAGAATTTCGCCGCGGTTTCGGAGGTCGCTTCGGCCACTTCGTCGAGGGAAATACCGCGCGCGCTGGCTATGGTCTCCGCGACAAGGCGGGTGTGGGCCGGTTCGCAACGCTTCCCGCGAAAGGGCACGGGCGCCAGATACGGGCAATCGGTTTCCACCATGAATTGCCAAAGCGGAACTTGCGAGGCCACGTCGCGGACGCCCGCGCCGTTCTTGAACGTCACGATGCCGGCAAACGAAACCAGGTGGCCGTGATCCAGCACTTCCGTCGCCTGCTCGAGCGAGCCGCCAAAGCAATGGAAAACGCCGCGCAATTTGCCCGCGTACGGCTGCATGATTTCCAGGGTGTCTTCCCAGGCGTCCCGTTGATGAATGACCACGTTCAACCCCAGTTCGACCGCCAGATCCAGTTGCTGTTCAAACAGGCTCGCCTGCTTCGATTTGTAAGCTCCGTCGTGGATTTCGGCTTCAAGCAGGTCCTCGGTGGAGGTCTGGAGGGCCTTGGAGAAAACCTGCGTCGACTTTTGTGCCTTCGCCAATTCCAGACTGGGTAACGAATGGTAATCCAGGCCTGTTTCGCCGATCGCCGCCACCCGTGGGTTCGCGGCCAGCTCGCGCAACGGCGTGATGACATCCTCGCCCGATTCTTCGACGTAGGTCGGATGAACACCGATCACGGCGAAGACGTTCGAATACCTTTCCGCCAGGGCAACGGCGCGCCGGCTACTTTCGATGGAAGTGCCGATGGTAATGATCTGCGTCACCCCAGCATCGGTCGCGCGGCGCAGGACCTCGTCGAAATCCGGGGCGAAATCCGGGTAATCGAGATGGGCGTGGGTGTCGATTAGCATGTCATTCCGAGCGCAGTCGAGGAATCCCGTGGCATTGCGACCGGTAATTCAGCGGGGTCCCTCGACTACGCTGCGCTTCGCTCGGGATGACGGCGGGCGCGGCGTTTACCATTCGATCACCGTGCTGGCCCAGGTGAGTCCGCCGCCGAAAACGACCATCAGGACGTAGTCGCCGTGCTTGATGCGGCCGGTGCGGTTGGCTTCGTCGAGCGCCATTGCCACGGCAGCGGCGGAAGTGTTGCCGTACTTGTCGAGATTCACGTAGAAGCGGTCGAGCGGAATTTTGAGACGGTCCGCGATGGCTTCGATAATCCGGAGGTTCGCCTGGTGGGGGATGACGCACGCGATATCGTCCGTAGTCAGTCCAGCTTGTTCGAGCGCCTTCTTCGACGCACTCAACATCGAGGTGACGGCCTGCTTGTAAACTTCCTTCCCGATCATGTGGATAGTGGTCAGATGCAGGTGAGCGTTCTCCGCCGTAATCGGACAACGCGAGCCACCGCCGGGCATAAAGAGAATGTCGGTAAATTGACCGTCGCTGCCGATGTGAGTGCTGATTACTCCATGGGCGCGTCCGCGATGTTGCAGGACAGCGGCGCCCGCTCCGTCGCCGAAAAGCACACAGGTGTTGCGGTCGGTCCAATTCGTGATTGAGCTGAGCTTTTCCGCGCCGATCACGAGCACGGTGTCGTACGTGTGCGAGGTGATAAATTGCTGGGCGATTTCGATTCCAAACAAAAAACCGGCGCAGGCGGCCGAGATATCAAGACAGGCGGCATTCTTCGCGCCGATTTTCTTCTGAACGAAACAGGCCGTGGCCGGGAAAAGCATGTCCGGCGTCGCAGTCGCGACTAGGATCAGATCGACCTCTTCGGGCTTGATTTTGCCTTGCTCGAGCGCTTTGAGGGCCGCCTTGGAGGCCATGTCGCTCGTCAATTCGTCCGCGCCTGCGATTCGCCGCTCTTTAATGCCAGTCCGGGTCGTAATCCACTCGTCCGTTGTGTCGACGATACCCATGAGGTCCTCGTTGGTGAGGACCTTTTCCGGCGCGTAACTGCCAGTTCCGACAATCGAAACCGTCCGGTTTGTTTTACCGGAGCGCGGGCTCGAGCGGGGTTGTCGTTTCATGATAGCGGGCCACTTCCTCGACGATATGCGGGTTGACCTCATGTTCAATCGACTCGGCCGCGACCCGCAGCGCGTTCTTGATCGCGAGGGGAGTGCTGTTCCCGTGCGCAATGATACAAATGCCGTTCACTCCGAGAAGCGGGCTGCCCCCGTATTCCTCCGGATCGATCTTCTTCCGAATGGCCTTGAACGCCCCCTTCGCCATCATCGCGCCGGCCATCCGCACCGGGCTCCGTTTCAGCTCATGTTTGAGCCATTTGAAAATCGCGTCGCCGGTCGCTTCGCACACCTTCAGAACGACGTTGCCAACAAAACCGTCGCAGACCACTACTTCGACCGGGTCGGCGAAAAGATCATTGCCTTCGACGTTGCCGCGAAAATTCAGCGAGCTCGCTTTCAGCATCTTGAAAACTTCGCGGGTGAACTCGGATCCTTTCACATCTTCGCCGCCGATCGACATCAGCCCCACGCTCGGATTTTCGAATCGCAAAACGTGCCGCGAATAAACCGAGCCCATGATGCCGTATTGCAAAAGATGCATCGGTTTCGCGTCGACATTCGCGCCCGCGTCGATGAGCACGAAGAGATTGCTCTCCGTCGGAATAACCGACGCAATTCCCGGCCGTTCCACGCCGGGCAGCGTGCGCAACTTAATCGTAGTCGCCGCCACGGCCGCGCCGGTGTGTCCGGCGCTCACGACCGCATCAGCCAGACCGTGCTTGATCAGATCGACCGCGCGACTAATCGAGGAATCTTTTTTGCGACGGACCGATTCGACCGGCTTGTCGCTCATTTCCACCACCTGGGTCGAATGCACGATCTCGACCCGCCGATCGTTGCAGGCCTGCTTCTTCAGTTCGTTTTCGATCCGGGTCGAATCGCCGACGAGAAAGAGCTTTTCGATGCGTGGATATTCACGCAGTGCCATGACCGCACCACTGACGAGATTGGGCGGACCGAAATCGCCGCCCATGGCATCCAGTGCGATTTTCATCGAAGCGGGATTTTGCGGATTTCAGGGCGTGAATGCAAAATCAAAAATGGTTTGGAACGGGTCTTCGCCTCAAGGCAGGCAGGCTGCAACTACCTTGCCGACAGCCCCATTCCGGGCTATCGGGTCGATCCTGAAAAGCTACGCGTTACGCGCCGACCGTCAAAACCTGCCGGCCTTTGTAATAACCGCAAGAAGGGCAGGCGGTATGCGACGCTACCGTGCTTCCGCATTGGGTGCATTTATTCAGCTGAGGGGCCTGCCAGCGATGCGACGCTTTGCGCGTGCGCAGCCGCATCTTCGAAGTTTTGCGTTTGGGAACTCCCATAAGTGAGGTGGGAATGAAAGCAGGGTTTTGGCAAAAGACAAATATCTCCTCGTCATCCCGAGCAACGTCGAGGGACCCGGGGCATGTCGAGCGACTCTCATCGGGATCCCTCGACTTCGCTGACGCTCCGCTCGGGATGCCTATAGCTTCAACTTATCCAGCGCGCTCCAATCCGGCGTCCGCTTTCCGTCGGCCTCGGTGGCGGGTGCGGTCACCTCGCCCGCCGGGCATTTCCGGCCGCCTTCGCGATCGCAGTGCGGGTGCGCAGGCAGGTTCAGCAGAATGTCTTCTCGCAGATACGGCGTGAGATCGACTACTTCCGGCCCGGTCAACTCATGGTGGATGGAAAATGCGTGCACCTTGATGTCGTAGCGGAACGGCTCCAGGCAACGAACGCACTTGAGCTCGACCGGCTGGGCCAGGCTCCCCGTGACCCAGAGCGAGCCTTCCGAAATTCCGAGGTCGAGCGAATAGCGCAGCGGCCCGGAGCAAACCACGCTCTCCGCGGCAAGATCCGGAATCGGACACTCTTCCTCGCCGTCGAGATGCAAACCATCGGCGTGGATTTGTCGGAGATGGATTTTCATGGCTGGAGAATGACGAATGACGAATGACGAATGACGAAGGAAGTCCGAATGATCGAATCAAGAACAGCATTCTTAGCTTTCATAGGGTTTCGGGTTTCGTCATTCCTTCGACATTCGTCATTCGACATTCGTCATTTTTCTCTGGAGCGCGCTGGCGACACGAGCCGGCACAAATCCCTTCACGTCGCCGCCGAGGCGGGCGATTTCCTTCACAATGCGTGAGCTCAGATAGGTGTATTCCTCCTTCGGCATCAGAAAAATTGTTTCGACCTTCGCGTTGAGCTTCCGGTTCATCAGCGCCATCTGGAATTCAAATTCGAAATCCGAGATGGCGCGCAAGCCGCGGATGACGGCGGTGGCTTTCCGGGCCACGGCAAAATCGACCAGCAAGCCATCGAGCGGCGCGATCTCCACGTTCTTTAGTTTGCCGATGGTGGCTTGAAGAAGATCGAGCCGTTCGTCGAGGGCGAAGAGTGGATTCTTCTGGTCGTTATGAGCCACGGCGACGATCACCTCATCGAAAAGTTTCCGGGCCCGCTCGATGACATCCAGATGGCCGTTCGTCACCGGATCGAAACTGCCGGGATATATCGCGCGTCGGATCATGGAGAGGAACGTCCAACGTCGAACCCGTCTGCGCAAGGCTATGGCGGCAGGCTCTTCCTCGCCCGTGTTTGCCGTTCTCAATTCAATTGCCGATGCGAGTTGCTGAAGGGGGCCAAGTCTGGAAGATATGGGCGCGAAAAGATGATCGATCCACCCTATCGGACTGTGGCCGTGGCGAGCACGTTTTCGCCCCGTTTCCTGCAGGTATTGGCCGAAGCAAAACGGATTCGCGATCGTCTTTGCCGGCAATTGCATCTCATTTACGTCGGGAAACGGGATGCCACGACGATTGAAAAATTTACCGCGGCGCTCAGCGAACTCGACCTCCCGGCGGACTCGCCCATTCATTATCAGGAAGGCGATCCGGCGGCCGCGATTCTCGAAGCCGCCAGGGCCAATGAGGTCGATCTCATTGTGGCCGGCGCCTTGGAAAAGGAAGCGGTGCTCCGTCAATTTCTCGGCAATGTTGCGCGTCGTCTTGTCCGGGAAGCAGCCTGCTCGGTCATGCTTTTCACCAAGCCGGCCCAGACGCCGAAGCCCTTCTGCCGCATCGTTTTGATGGCCGAATATTCCGACCATGGCCGGGCGGCTTTGCACAAGGCTCTACGACTGGCCGCCCTGGAAGAGTGCGAGAAGCTTTTTGTGATCCGCCTTTACACCACCTTCGATGAAGCGCGGGCCAAGGCCCGAACGGAACCGCCCGAGATTGGAAGCGAAGGAGCCCGTACCCTGGAGGAAGAAGAGATTGCGCTGGAGCATTTCATCGATTCGGCCGGAGCGACCCCTGTCCCGATTGAAGCGAGGTGCATCCGGGGCAACACCGGTTATGCGGTCCTCGATTTTGTACAATCGGTCGACGCGATGATGCTGGTGGTCCCGAACGACCCAGGCACCGAGGGACTTCCGGTCAGGCTCGAGTGGGTCACCGACGTGATCCCGTGCAATCTCTGGGTAATCCGATAATCCTTGCCGCGTTCCCTGGCCGTTGATTTTATCGCGGCGATGGAGATCGCACCCGTGTTCGAGCGCTTTGGGCTGGCGCATCTGGTTGTCATTCTTCTGACCATCGCCCTGCCGTTTGTCCTGGCCGCGTTCACTCGTAAATCGCGCTGGTCCCGAAGCGAACGAATCGTTGCCGGGCTGCTCGCGGGCATGCTCCTGGTCAACTACCTCGGCTACGAGATTTACCTGGCGCTGACGGCTGGGCTGACCCTGCCCAAAGCGCTTCCCTTTCAGCTCTGCGATTGGGCGATGGTGGCGATCGTGGTCGCCCTTTTGACAGGCCGGGAACGCTGGATCGAGGTCGCTTACTTCTGGGGAATCGGCGGAACGCTTCAGGCCATCATCACCCCGGACCTGAAATACCCGTTTCCCGATATTCGTTTCCTTACGTTTTTCGTGGCGCACTCGGGCATCGTCGTCGCCATCGCGTTTGTCATGCTCGTGAAGAAATTCCGGCCGCACTGGATTTCGATCGTGCGCGTCTTCGCCTGGTCGGAGCTTTATTTCGTGCTAGCGCTCACGGTCGATCTGCTGACCGGCGAGAACTACGGTTATCTCCTTCATCCGCCGGCTTCCGCCTCGCTCCTCGATCTGCTCTCCCAGAATCGGATCGTTTACATCCTGGAAATGCACCTGCTCGCTCTGGTCTTTTTCTGCACGCTCTATGTGCCGTTTGCAATTTATGATGCGATAAAGAGCGCGAGGAATAAGCTGATATGAAACCGAAATCACTCAAGATTGGCTCCGTCACCATCGGTGGGGGGAAGCCGGCGTTTATCCTCGGTCCCTGCGTGATCGAATCGGAGAAGTTCGTCTCGCGCATGGCGAGAAAGCTGGCGGAGATCTGCAAAGCCGAGGCGGTCCCTTTTATTTTTAAGGCGTCCTACGACAAGGCGAACCGAACCTCGGTGCGGTCGTATCGGGGAATCGGCGTCGAGGAAGGTTGTCAGATTCTGGCCGCGATCGGAGCGGAGCTGAAGATCCCGGTGACGACGGACGTGCATACGCCCGCGGAAGCGGAGATCGCCGGGCACGTTATCGACGTTCTCCAAATTCCCGCATTCCTCTGCCGGCAAACCGATTTGCTCCGGGCCGCCGCGGAAACGGGGCGGGTCGTGAACGTGAAGAAGGGCCAATTCCTCGCGCCGTGGGATGTCAAAAATATCGCCGAAAAACTTAGCGCGTTCGGCAATGACAATTTCATCTTCACTGAGCGCGGCACGACCTTTGGTTACAACAATCTCGTGGCCGATTTTCGCTCTCTCCACTGGATGCGCGAAGCAGGCTATCGGGTCGTCTTCGACGCCACCCATTCGGTCCAGCGCCCCGGCGGCGCCGGTGACTCCACCTCGGGCGATGCCGCGCTGGCGCCCGTCCTGGCC
>JBAPMH010000007.1:0-6728 GCA_049278515.1 Chthoniobacterales bacterium | reverse complement strand
TTTCAGGACTGTGTGGATAGGCTAAGGCGCGCGATTGCCTGCCTCGCTAGCGAATTAGCACATCGGTCGCGCTACTTCAAGAGTATCGGTGCGAAATCCGGAAGAGCGATAGGCTCGACAGCTAGAGGAACCTACAACGGATGTAAGATTGACTTTGATCTCTTAATCTCCACCCTCCTAGGGCAAGGCGATCTCGACAAGACCAAATTACGCGCCTTTTCCGACGAAGTTGCGGATAGGGTGGCAAAACTCCCTATTATGGCGGAATTTTGCTGTTTGGCTTACGGTCGACTGGACAAGATTAGATTGTCTTTGTTGAATCTCGGCGTGCGGGGTAAAAGCAGCTTTGTGATTAGGTATGCCCTAGTTTGGGCTGGCGAAGGGCGACGCAAAGAAGAGCCACAGCCCTTTCTTGACATAACTTTCGGGAACTTGCCCCAACTAATTGGATATGAACGCAGCATGCAATCATACTTTTCGCGGCTTTCGCCTGCGGAGTGTCGCCGCCTTCAGCAGGAAATCCGACTCGCCAGGCTCGTGTTTCAACGTTTCAATGGTCTTTATGGATCCAGAGATAAGGGATTTCGCGCTCACGGAGTCGAGCAGCTGATAATTCAAGCATATGATTATCGGTCTTCTGGAGAGGGAGTCGGCTCATTCTTGAGCGCCCTTCAATTCTTGCTGGACGAGGCGACATGTCCCCTCAACGATACGAAATGGCAATGCAGAGATCTCGGCTCTTTCATCGAGCGCTTTCCTTTATGGCATCCTGGCTGGCTTGACTCGTCGGCTCTCAGCCGTGATGAGAGGAGGCGAGTCGATCTATGGAGAATGCTCGGCGATGGCGATGCGACATGTGCGGATACAAAGTGGAGGATGCTGATTAGTTTGGCGGCTTCCCTTAACTATCTGGTGACTAAAAGGGAGGAATGGTCGGTTCGTGGCTTGCTTCTTGGAGCCCGTTCAATACTGAAGTCCGCCCGTAAGCACCCAGACGGCGGTTTCATATTCACGATTTCGGAAAGCTCCTTCAAATTTTGATCCATCTAGAGTTTACCTAATCACGTCATCGAGACGCGTGTGGTCTTTTTATCGCGGCGTCGCCAATCTCGGGTACCGGCCGACCGTGAGCGGCGAAACGCGGGAGCGTCTCCTCGAGCTCCACCTTTTCGATCTGGATCGGGAGACTTACGGGGAAAAGATGGAACTCCGGTTCCTCAGATATCTCAGACCTGAACAGAAATTCGAAAACGTCGAGGCGCTGAAAGCGCAGATTGGGCGCGACGTGGCGCAGGCGCGGGAATCGTTCTCCGTCAAAGACTAGACGGGCGACCGCGGCTTAGCTCGAGCGTCCGCGGGAACGCGAGAGGGCTGCGGCCAGGCTGCCGGCCATGACAAGGAGGCCGAAGGCGGCGGCAAATATCCACATCCACATCACCGGCAGCATCGCCACGTTCGCATACGCGTCGAAGGCGAGGGTCGTTCCCCCGGCAAACCAGAACGCCACGATCGACGCCGCGAGAGTGATGCCGATCAGAATCAAGGCGCGATAGGAGCGGCGCACCCGGCGGGCGGGCAGCTTTTGCACCACTCCGGAAGTGAAGCCGCCGTCGTCAATATACGACGCTTCATCCCGCAGCCGGGCATCGAGCCAATCTTGCTGAACGTTTTCTTCCATCTCTAATTTGGTCCCCAAACCGCGAGCGTTTTCTTCAATTTCTCCCGGCCTCGCAAGACATTCGTTTTCACGGTGCCGAGCGGTATGTCCAAAACACGTGCGGCTTCATCATGCGATAACCCATTCTGGCAGCAAAGCAAAATCGCACTGCGCTCGTGGAGCGGAAGCAATTGGAGGGCGTGGGCGAGATCATGGCGGAGAGCGGGGTCGACGGTTTGCGGATCGTGTTCCGCTTCCAATTGAGCTTCGTCGATGCCAACCAGCTCCTTTCTTTTTCGCGCTTCCTCCCGGAAACAATTGTAGGCGATCCTGTAAAGCCAGGTCGAAAAACGCGCTTCCCCCCGAAAGCTGCGAAGGTTCTTGTAGGCCCGCAAAAACGTCTCCTGAGCGAGATCGTCCGCGAGCGAGACATCGGCGCGGACGAGCTGGCGGAGGAGGCCACGAACGCTCGACTGGTGGTTGCGCACCAGTTCGGCGAAAGCGTGGTGGTCATCCTCGAGAAGAACGCGGGCGACAAGGTCTGCATCGGTTAGCGCCACGCGCCCATGTTAGGGCAAGGGCGGAACTTTGTCTTTAGGTCGTTCCAGCTTCCAGACCAGCAAGTAGCCCACCCCGATCAGGAACGGAATGATGCCCAGCGCCCAGGAGCCGCCTTCCCAATCGCTGGTCGCTCCGAAGAAGATCATCACGCCGAATCCGATCATGAGGAGCACAACCCCGCGGCGCATGTCCGACCGGGCCCGCACCACGGGCGGCGCCGCGAAGAGGGCCGCCGGCACTTCCTGGCCTTTTTCCACCATGGTCCGAACGGTGCGATGGAGCGACCGGCTCTTCAGGTAGCTGAAAAACATGATCGCCGCGACCACCATGACAGGCGCACCAAAAAGCGTCGTAAAGATAATCCCGATGATCGGAATAGCCATGAGCGCCCCGTCGCCGAAATCGTCGTCGCTGTCGTGATGATGCCGGTCAATCGAGATGCTGGAAGGGTTTTTGATAGTCACGCCGAAATGGCGTTTCAACTTTCGGGCGACATCGCGGCTGATATCACTCTCCTCGTCCGGCGTGGCGCTCGCGGCGACAGAGGGCGAAATATTAGCGCCGGCCACCACCGCCGGGCTGGGGCTGGCGGGGCTCGCAAAGGGCGTGGCTGAGACCGACGGAGATGGGACTTGGCCGAGCAGGGTCGAGACGAGCGCGATCGAGCAGAGGCAGGTTAGGAGCGGTATTTTCATAGGTATTCTTTGGTAGTGAGATGCAGCCCGGACGGGTTTTGGATTCAAAAAAAGACTGGGGGGAGCCAGTCATCCCGAGCGTAGTCGAGGGACCCCGCTGAGAAAAGAGCCGCTCTGCCGCCGCTCGCCCCTCAGTCGCTTGCTTCGACATGCCCCGGCGGGGCATCGGAATGCAGCGCGGAGTGGAGCGAAGCGGAACTCCGGGTTAGGGATTTTCAAACCACATCAAGCCCCTGTAAAGGGGCGACGGCAAGGACGGACGCCGCTCAAAAGGCACGCTTTCCGTCACCCTTTCGGGGTTACGTGTTTTGCAGCACGGATCCGGGAGTTCGCTTCGCTTCACTCCCGGCTCTAATCCAACGCACCTCCGGCGCTCTCCTGAAGCCGCTTCGCTATGGGAAGCGTGAGCGGGGCGTTTCCTTCGCCAATTCCGACAAAAACCTTGCATCGCATGAGGTCGCGGCCATTATTCCATCCGCTCAAAATGCGGGTGTAGCTCAGTGGTAGAGCACCTCCTTGCCAAGGAGGACGTCGCGAGTTCGAGTCTCGTCACCCGCTCCCCCCCCGTTCCCCTCTCCTGCCTTCGGCAACGTCTGGCCGCGCGGGCCGTCTCCAAGACCAACTCCACGAGGGAAATGGAAAGTAACAACGGGGTTACTTTTGACAATTAGACCGTATTTAAGTTCCGGCATATATCGGGCGCAGGAAACCAACCAACTAAAACAAATATGACCAATCCAAAACCTGATTACGTTGCCCAAATTGATGGTCCGCGGTCGACAAGACGGCCGGGACAATCGCTTTGGATCCAAGGGGCGATTCTCGCCGTCGCGGTGATCTTCTCGAGTTCGGCGTTAGCCCTCCCGACTCCTTCGCCGAGCCCGAGCGCTTCACCGAGCCCGAGCGCTTCGCCAAGCCCAAGTGCTTCGCCAAGCCCGAGTGCTTCGCCAAGCCCGAGTGCTTCACCGAGCCCGAGCGCTTCACCGAGCCCGAGTGCTTCGCCAAGCCCGAGCGCTTCGCCGAGCCCGAGCCCTCTCCCGAGCTGCAGCCCGATCGCGAACGCTAGCATGGCTGTCGGCAACGGTTCCTTTAACCCGAGCTCGCTCACGATCAATGCGGCGACCCAGGTGACCTGGACTAACGTCGGTGGTTCCAGAGCACGAGTCCGCGACGTCGGTCATTTCTTCTTTGATAGCGGCGATCTTCAGCCGGGGCAGTCGTTCTCGTTCACCTTCTGCGTGGGCGGCACCTTCCAGGTCGAGGATCAACGCAACGGCGGGACGGCCACGATTGTTGTGACCGGCTCAGGCCCCTCGCCAAGCCCAAGCGCTTCGCCGAGCCCAAGTGCTTCGCCGAGCCCGAGCGCTTCGCCAAGCCCGAGCGCTTCGCCAAGCCCAAGCGCTTCACCAAGCCCAAGTGCTTCGCCGAGTCCAAGTGCTTCGCCAAGCCCAAGTGCTTCGCCAAGCCCGAGCGCTTCGCCAAGCCCAAGCGCGTCGCCAAGCCCGAGCGCTTCGCCGAGCCCAAGTGCTTCACCAAGCCCAACAGCCACGCCGAGCCCTGCTGCTCAGCCGGTTAATATCTCCACCCGCGTTCGAGTGGAAACCGGCGAAGGCGTTATGATTGGCGGCTTCATCATCACCGGCAACGATGCCAAGCGCGTCATTATCCGCGGCATCGGCCCGTCGATGGCTGGCGTCGGCGTCAACGGCGCCGTGACCGATCCCCTCCTGCGCCTCTTCAGCGCGAATGGCTCGCCTCTGGCGGTAAATGACAACTGGCAGGACACGCAGCGGACCGAGATCGAACAGACTGGCCTCCAGCCTCAGGATCCTCGCGAAGCAGCGGTTATTGCCACGCTCTCGCCGGGCGCCTACACCGCCACCGTCTCTGCCGCGACCGGCAACAACGGCGTCGGCCTGGTCGAGATTTACGACCTCACTTCCACGAACAATTCGAAACTGGCCAATATCAGCACTCGCGGCTCCGTCCAGACCGCGGAAAACGTGATGATCGGCGGCTTCATCCTCGGTGGGACCAGTATCAATCCTGCCAAGGTCGTGGTCCGCGGCATGGGGCCGTCGCTCGGGCAAGCGGGAATCAACAATCCGTTGAACGATCCGACCCTCAGCCTGTTCGACAGCAACGGGCAACCGGTGGGCTCGAACAACAACTGGCAGGACGATCCGACTCAGGCAGCCCAACTGCAGGCGCTCGGTCTCGCTCCGGCAAACCCAGCTGAATCCGCCATCGTGGCAATGCTGCCTCCGGGGCAGTACACCGCGGTAGTCGGCGGCCAGAATGGCGGCACCGGAATCGGACTGATCGAGGTTTACTCCCAATAACCGAAACAATCGGCCTTGTTCCACTCACCGACCCGCTCCGCGGCAGAAACCGCGGGGCGGGCGGTGAAGTGGACGAGCCCCGCCGGTTGGCGCGGGCTGATGGGAATGATCGCGCGCCGCGCGCAACTTGTTTAGTTCCTGCGATTCAGTAGGAGTCGGAGTAACATCTGAGTTCGCGGATTTGCCCGGTCCGTAACATCCCGGGCATTTCTTCGAAAGACCGCTTTTGAACACACCAACATTCTCGACGCTCCGCGAAGCCGAACAGGCATTGGAACTGGAGGCGCCGCGCGAGGAAGTGGCACCGGAAGCCACGCTCGCTGATTCCAGCGAAACCACCCTGGCGGGAGAGAGGGCGCTCGCTCCTCCCCTCCGCCCTCGCCGCCGCTGGTCTGCTGCCGATGGCGAGACGGTGTTTCTGGCTCTCGCGCTCAAAGGCCTCGTCCTGCTTCTGGCTGTCTTGAGCGTCGGGGTCCTCTTCGATCAATACGAGACCTGGGCGACATTCTGGAATCGCTGGGACGCCGTCCATTATCTGCGGCTGGCGGAAAACGGCTACACCGCGAAAGGTGACGGCCGGTTCTCGATCGTCTTTTATCCCCTTTACCCGTGGCTGGTGCGGGCGGTCGCCTTCATTTGCCAGAGTTATTTCGGCGCGGCGCTCCTGGTCTCAGGTGCCGCATCCATCTGTGCTGCTCTTCTTTTGCGGCGACTGGCCGAACTCGATCAGCCGGAGAAAGTCGCGCGCCTGACGGTCTGGTTCCTCCTTATTTTTCCGACTGCCTATTTTTTGCACATCGCCTACTCGGAAAGCTTGTTCCTCGCTCTGGTCCTCGGGTGCCTCCTGGCGGCCCGGTCCCGCTCGTGGGCTATGGCAGGTGTGCTGGGGGCGCTGGCTTGCGCCACGCGGGTGAACGGGCTCCTCCTCGTGCCCACTTTGTTCGTCGAAGCGTTCTTGCAATATCGCGCCACCCGCCGAATCGACTGGCGCTGGCTTTGGATCGGCGTCGCCGGCCTCGGCACCGCGAGTTATCTCTTCCTCAACTACCGCGTCACCGGCGATCCCTTTGCGTTCTCGAAAATAATGGAGGTGAACTGGTATAAGAGATTCAACACCCCCTGGGTGGGGATACGCGATGTCTGGCTTCGCATTCCCCATTTTAATCTCACAGAAGGGCTGCTCGAGTTTGTCTTCATCGTCTTCTCGTTTCTCTGCACGGTCTGGTGCTGGATCAAACTCCGCCCTACCTACGCGGTCTGGATGACGTTGAACTGGCTTTTGATTAACAGCACGAGCTATGTTGTGAGCGTGCCGCGCTATTGCCTCACCCTGTTCCCGATCTTCATTCTTTTCGCCCGTTTTGCCGCGCGCCGGCCGCTCGCCGGAGGCATCCTGAGCGCAATTTCGCTCCTTCTCCTCGCCCTTTTCGCAATGAAATTTGCCCACGGCACCTGGGCGTTCTAAGACCCGGC
>JBAPMH010000006.1:0-6895 GCA_049278515.1 Chthoniobacterales bacterium | reverse complement strand
GCCCGCCAGCGACAGGATCACGCTCTCCGTCAGAAGCTGACGGAGCAGCCGGGAGCGCGCCGCGCCAATCGACATTCGCACGGCCATCTCACGAGCGCGCGCCGTCCCTCGCGCCAGCTGCAGGTTGGCAACATTCGCGCACGCGATCAGGAGGACGAACGCGACGGCGCCCAGCAAAACATAAATCGCCAGCCGGACATCTTTCACGAGCTGCTCATGCAACGGACGCATCTCCATCCGCGCATTGCTCGCAGGCGCACCAGGTTCTTCGCTCCCCCGGCGTGCGTAGATCGTATTCAGCTCCGCCTCGGCGGTCATTTGCGAGACGCCCGGCTTCAATCGGCCGATGAGATGGATGAGGCGGAATTGTTTTCCGTGCCGCTCTTCTTCCGGATCGAGCGCCAGCGGCTTCCAAATCTCGAATCGTCTCGGGAATTGAAAACCAGCCGGCATGATGCCGACGACGGTATAGACCTTGTCGTCCAGCGTGATTGTCCGGCCGACGAATCCCGGGTCGCCGCCACTGCGCCGCTTCCAGAATGCTTCGCTCACCACGACTACCTGGTCGCGTCCGATCTTTTCCTCATCCGCGGCAAAGGTGCGGCCTAACGAGGGATTGACACCGAGAAGCGGAAAAAGCGCGCTGGAGACTTCGGCGGCCACGATCCGCTCGGCGTCGCCGCCGCCAGTCAACGTAAATTCATTTTCGTCGTAGGCGGCCAGCTGCTCAAAACTGTTGCTCTGTTCGCGAAAATCGAGGAAAGCGCCTGCGGTCAATCCGCCCAGGCCGAAGTCGCTCGAGATCTTGTTGACCGCGACGATCCGGCCGGGGTCCCTGTAAGGCAGAGCGCGAAAGAGAACGGCGTTCGTCACGCTGAAGATCGCGGTGTTCGCACCGATCCCGAGCGCCAGAGTCAGAATCGCGACGGCCGCGAAGCCGGGCGATTTCGCGAGCTGGCGGAGAGCGTAACGAAGGTCCGAAAACATCGCGCTTATTTCCGAATGATGACGTTTCCAGCCGAAGCCCGCACCATGACGAGCGGTCCGCCGCCGTTGATCGTTCCCTTCCAATGCTCATCGTCCCGGTGACCCAGGAGGCTGAAATCGCTGCTCAAGTGTCCGGCGCTGCAGGCAGCGTCAATATTGATCGCAATCGATTCCGGCAATCGCAGCTCCACGTTCCCCGCCTCAGCAATTAATTTCGAATCGCTCCGCGGTTGTTTCGAAAGGTAAGCCGTCACCGAACCACCGGCCGCTTTCGCATCGATCGCATCGGTCGCCTCCTCTATGGTCACGCTGCCGCCGTTGGCGCGCGCCATCACTTTCCCGTTGGCACGGCCGACGGAAATCGAGCCACCGTTACTGGTCGCCTCGAGATCGGCGCCGACATTACGAATGCTCAGACTGCCCCCGTCCGCTCTCGCCGTCACCGGACCGGTCAAGTTGCCAAACTGCACGCTTCCGCCTTTCATCACCGCCTTCACGGTCCCGTCCAGGTCTCCGACCTTCGCGCTGCCGATAGTCCGCAAATCGAGATTGAATTTGCGCGGCATTGCGATCCGGAAATCGAGCCGGACCTGGCGACGATCGTTATCATTGCGATCGCCCGCCCAGCGAACAGTCACCTTTACGCCATTGTCGCTCTTCGCCATTTCAACCGTGACCTTTTGGCGCAGCGCATCCGCTTCCTGCGCCGTGCCAACTTTGAACTCGCGGGTGAACTCGGCCCGGAGCGTGTCCGTCTCGCTCGTGGTGATTTCCACATTCGCCAGGTCGCTGTCGAAATTCAGCGTCCCGCCCGGTTTCACCGCGAACGTCTCCACGATTTCGTCGCGAAGCCCCGAGTCAGCGTCGGCTGTCGCAAAGGCAAACAAACCAAGCATCGCGACCAGGTATCGAGAATTGAGGGATTTTGTTTTCATAATCTTGTCACTTGTCACACGTCACTGGTCACTTTCTTATTCCGTTCTCAATGCCGCCATGGGGCTGATTTTGGTGGCGCGCCGCGCGGGCAGCCAGGTTGCGAGCAAGGCCGCGGTCATGAGGACGAGCGGCGCGAGAGTGAAAGCGAGAGGATCGGTCGAGCTGACCTGGAACAGAATGCTGCTAACGATTTTCCCCGTGACGAACGCGAAGAGGAGTCCGAGAAAAAGCCCAGCCCCGACCATCACCAAGCCCTCGCGCAGAATCATCCACTGCACCGTTTTGCCCTGTGCGCCGAGCGCCATCCGGATACCGATCTCGCGGGTGCGTCGCGCGACGGAATATGCCTTCACGCCATAAACCCCAATCACCGCCAGACCGAGCGCAAGGCCTCCAAAAATGGAAAAGAGCGTGGCCCCGGCGCGAACAATCCAGAGCTGGGGATTGCCATCCATGTGCTTCTCAAAAGTTCGCAATTCCAAAATCCCAAGAAGCGGATCAACGCTCCGAACCGTGCGGCGGAGAAGATCGGCCGTCCTCGATTCGTTGCTCGCCGGGAGCGAGGCGAATTTTGCAAAAAAGAAAGCGTCGCTTTGAAACCCGCGAGCAAAAGGAAGGTAGAGCGAACCGGCCCCCTCCTTTTCGAACAATCGGTTTCTAATTGGAGGCACGATGCCGATGATTTCGATCGGTTCGCCGCGCCTGATCTGGCCCGTTCCGTCCGCGGACGTTTCCGGGGGCGCGCCCGGGCGGTTCGGAAACTGGATTCTCTGCCCAAGAGCGTCCCCGTCCGGCCACAACTTTTTGGCGAGGACTTCGTCAATTACGGCGACCGCCGGTCCGCCGGGTTCGGTCGCTTCCGCGGCGGTGAACGTTCGGCCGCGAAGCACGGGCAATCCCGCGGCGGAAAAATAATCGGCGCCCACGCTATTCCAGAAGGGACTGAAAGTTCGTCCTTCGGCGGCCGTAGCCGGCTTGTCCTCGGGAGCTGGAGAAACGCCGGCGCGAAGCACGGTCCGCCGCACCGAGTTGATCCCGAACGGGACCGTGGCGGAGATGCCGGCATGCTGGACGCCAGGCAGGGCGGCGAATCTTTCGCCGACCGTGTGGTAAAGGTCCAGGGCGCGCTGTTGATTGAAGCCGCCGAGGCTCGCATCAAGCTCGACCAGAAAAACGTTCTGCGCATCGAATCCCGTTTTGACCGAACCTGCGTTCGCCGCACCTCGGAGGAAAAGCGCGGCGGCGGTGATCAGCGCGAGGGAGAAGGCAATCTGGACTACCACCAGCGGATTACGGGGAAGGAATTTCCAGCGCGGGCGATGAGCGTCTTCGCCGGACTGTTGTTTCAAATCCTCGATCACCGCCGAGCGCGAAAGCTTGAGGGCAGGCCCGAGCGCAAAACAGATCGTGCCCAGGACACAGAAACCGAGAGTCGCGGCGAGGATCGCAGGATTGGGTCCGGTGAGCCAGACGATATCCATCGGCAAGATTTTGCCGAGCGAGGCGACGAGGAGATCGGACGACCAGAGGCCGAGAAGCAATCCGCAAACGCCGCCAAGCAACGCGAGGAGAAATCCTTCGGTGAGCAGTTGGCGCACGATGCGGCCGCGACTGCCGCCGAGCGCGAGGCGGATCGCGATTTCTTTCCGCCGGGCCGTGCCGCGGGCGAGGAGCATGTTCGCCAGATTCAAACAAGCGACAAGCAAGACGACCCCGGCCATGGCCGAGAACAGAGCGCCGATGGTCGGGATCGGGTCGTTTTCGCTGGGAGCCGTGCTCGTCTCGAACTTGTTGAGCGGCGCGGTCGTGAAGGTCTGGTCTTTCTGTTCAACCGGAAACGCCGCCTCCAGATTGGCCGCGAGACCTTTCAGGCTCGGCAGGGCTGCTTCGGCCGTCACTCCCGGCTTGAGTCGGCCGATCAGCATGAGCCGGTCGCTCCCGCGGGCGTTCAATGAGCTGCTCCGCGCCGCTCCCTGATCGTTCATGATTTCGTCGTAAACGCCAAGGGGCAGCCAGGCTTCCCGCGTAAAGACGATCTCAGTCCCGGTAAAGCCCTCGGGCATTATCCCGACGATGGTGAACGGCCGGCCGCTAATCAAAATCTCCCGCCCGACCAGTGAAGGATCGAGCCCGTGTTTCTTCCAAAAGCTGTAGCTCACCACCGCGACGCGTTTGTTCGCGCCCGGTTTCTCTTCTTCCGGAAGAAACGAGCGTCCGTGAGCTGGCAACACCCCCAGGACCGAAAAGTAATTCGAGCTGACGATATCCACGACCGCCCGCCGAACGTTTCCTTTTTCACCGATGCCGACCACGCTCTCGTCGTGCGCGAGCAGGCCGGAGAAGACCGTATTCTGTTCGCGAATGTCGTTGTACGTTGGGTAAGAGAAGGCGCGGTAATTCTTCGGGTCCTTCTTGTCCTGCGAAAAGAGCTGAACGATTTCCGCGGGTTGTTTGTAGGCCGGCGGCTGAAACACCATCACATCGACCAGGCTGAAGATCGCGGTGTTCACCCCGATCCCGAGCGCGAGCACCGCGACGGCGGCGACCGTGAAGCCCGGCGACTTCCAGAGCTGTCGAAACGCGAATCGAAAATCCTGGATCATATTAGTTCCTCATCTCGCCACTGACTCGTTGCGCTGCGGGTTTTCATCTCGTCACTGGTCACATGTCACTCGTCACTCTCTTCACTCCGTCCTCAACGCCTGCATCGGATCGATCCGGGTAGCGCGCATCGCCGGGACGAAACAGGCGAGCGCGGCGATGGCGCAAATGAAGAGCGCGACGCCGCTGTAGAGCCAGGGATCGCGCGGACTCACCTCGAAGAGGAGCCGTTGCATCAATCTGGTCACGGCCAGAGAAAGGCCGAGGCCAACGATGAGCCCGACGATGGCAAGGCGAAGGCCTTCTTTCATCACCAGGCCGATGACGTCGCGAGCGGCGGCGCCGAGCGCGAAGCGGATTCCGAATTCATTCGTGCGTTGCGCCACGCCATAGGCGATGACGCTGTAAATCCCCATGCCGGCAAGCAGCAGTGCCAGGCCGGCGAATCCGCCGAGAAGATACATCGAGAGGCGCCGCTCGGCGGACGCAGCCGATAACAGTTCACCATAGGATTGCACCTGATCGATCGGCAGGCCGGGATCGAGGGAATGGACGGCTCCGATCAGTTCGGACCGCAGGCTGGAGGCCGGCCGTTCACTGCGGGCGATCACGCTGAGAAATGCGCCATCGAGCTGCGATGACGGGTAATACATTTCCATTCCCGGCGGCAGGGACAGATTTTCGGCGCGGACGTCGCCCGAGACTCCAACTATTTCGCGCGGAATCGAGGCGATGCCGGTGATGAGCCGCCGGCCGACCGGGTTTTCGCCGGGGAACAATTTTTTCGCCATCGTTTCGTTGATGATCACAACCAGCGGTGAGCCCGGGCGATCCTGCCAGGTGAAGTCGCGCCCTTGTTTGACCGGAATACCGAGGACTCCGAAGAAGCCGGGAGTAATGGTGGAGCGAACAGCCAGGCTGCGATCGCTCACCGGCGGCACCGGCCGGCCTTCGACGGCGGCGGGCGAGCGGGTGTTGCCGTTATCGGACGCCGGGAGATTCGAGCCGGCCGCGGCATCGGTCACGCCGGGGAGCGTCTTGATTTTCTCGAGCACGTTTTGGAAGAACAAAGCCTGGCGTTCTTCATTCGGATACGAGCCGGGCGGGAGTCCGACAAAGAAGGTCGTAACTCCCTGGGAGCGGAACCCGGGATCGACGTTTTGGAGGCGGCGGAAACTGTCCACTAATAGAACGGCGCCGACCACGAGGACAAGCGAGAGCGCCACTTCCGCGACGAGCAATCCGGCCCGAAGCCGTCCGGCCTGTCGCCCGGTGCTGCCACGCGACGAATCCTTCAGCGACTCGATCGGATCGCTCCGCGAAGCGTGCAACGCGGGCACCACTCCAAGGATGATGCCGGTAAGGAGGGACAGGCCGACGGCGAACAGCAGCACGTTGACGTCGAGAGTAATCTCGGAACTGCGCGGCAGGAAATCTTCCACGGCCTTTTTCAGGGCATCGAGACCCCAAATCGAAAGGAGAACGCCCAGCACTCCGGCGATTCCCGCGGTCAGAACGCTCTCGGCCAAAAATTGGAAAACGATCCGGGCCCGGGTCGCGCCGAGCGCGGTCCGGATGGCGATTTCTTTCCGGCGGGCGGTAAAGCGGGCGAGCAGGAGATTCGCGACGTTGGCGCAACCGACCAGCAACACGCAGCCTACCGCCGCGAAAAGTGTGATCAACATCGGCCGCTGCCGGCCCACGAGATCTTCATGCAACGAGACCACGCTCATCCCGGCCTTTGCATCCACCTTGTCCGGTTGCGCGGTCTGGTAGCGTCGATCGACGACGCGCATTTGTTCCTCCGCCTGCTTGAGCGTCACGCCCGGCCTCATGCGCGCGAGGATGGTGAGATAACCGGTCCCGCGTTCGATGATGTCCGGCGGCAAACCTTCCTGTTCGAAGACCCGCGGGAGGAAGACCTGCGTTTGAATGAAGGGAAACTTCAGGCTCGGCGACATCACCCCGATGATCGTGAACGGCGTGCCGTTGAGGGTGACCGACTGGCCGAGGATGTTTTGGTCTCCGCCAAAGCGTTTTTGCCAGAAGGTATGGGTGAGGACTGCGACGTTCGCGCCGCCCGGCTTGTCTTCCTCCGGATTGAAGACGCGGCCAAAAAGCGGTTGCACGCCGAGGGCGCGGAAGAAATTCTCGGTGACGCGGACGCCTTGGAGGTTTTCCGGATCGCCGCGGCCGGTCAGGGTGAATCCGGTAAATGATTGCGCGGAAAATTCCGTGAAGCTTTGCTGTTGATCGCGCCAGGCCTGGAACCGGGGCCAGGAAACATTCGCCCGATCGAGTCCGCGCTCGGGAAACGAACCCCAGGCGCGAACGAGCTGCTGCGGCTCCGGATAGGAGAGCGGGCGGAGAA
>JBAPMH010000005.1:0-12214 GCA_049278515.1 Chthoniobacterales bacterium | reverse complement strand
GTTTCGATCAAGTCGGGCAAGATTCAGGGAATGAATCATGCCGACAAAGGCGAGACGGTTGCCGTGGATTTGACGTTGGCGGAGGCGAAGCCGCAGGATTTCGATGCGCTCATGATTCCCGGCGGCTTGATGAATCCCGACGCGCTGCGTTCCACAGAAGAAGCACTGGAGTTCGTGCGCCATTTCTTTCGCGAAGGCAAACCGGTCGCGGCCATCTGCCATGCGCCCTGGGTCTTGATTGATGCAGAAGTTGTCCGCGGACGGACGCTCACGTCCTGGCCGGCCATCAAAACCGACGTGCGCAACGCCGGTGGCACCTGGGTCGACGAGGAAGTGGTCGTGGACAATGGCCTGGTCACGAGCCGCAAACCGGACGACATCCCGGCGTTCAACGAAAAGATGATCGAGGAATTCGGGGAGGGCCGGCACCCAAAAAGTCCCGGCGCGCGATCGACCGAGCTCGAAACCTAACGGGCAAATAGCGGTAATGCTGCAGTTCTGCCCCTGTCAGCTTTACTTTTTGTCGTGATGGTACGAATTGAAAGCGTCCTCTGCGCTCTTGATCGGCGGTGTCCCTAGAACCGTCGCAATCGACGCACCGCCGTTGTGATGCCACGCGTAACAAAACCTCGCCTCTGGGTGTCGGCGCACCCTAAAAATATGAACCGTCGTAAGGCTTCCAGACGCATCGACGAATCGCACACGCGTTAAGAACTCCGCCTCGCGGCGATAGGTTTCGGCAATCCTTGCCTGAAGGATTCGAGTCTCTTCCAAAAATGCCCCCTTTTCGGAACCATCGTGGATTCACTCAGATCAGCCGGTCAACTTACGTTTCTGCAATCTGACGTTTCAACTGTAACCTCTACCCAAATTGCTTGCATGTGGGGCGACGAAGCCGTCTATGTTTTCACGATCGGCCCGCCTCTCCATGACCACCGCCAACAAAATCACCGTAATCCGGATCTTGATGATTCCGGTTTTCGTCACGTTGGCGATCTATTACGGGGAAAGCATCCAGGAAGGTAACCCGCAGGATTGGATGCGATTCACCGCCATCGCGGTGTTCTTGCTGGCTGCGATCAGCGACGGCCTCGATGGCTATGTGGCGCGCCGCTACAATCAGCGCAGCTCCCTCGGCATGATCCTCGATCCGATTGCCGACAAAGGCCTCCTTCTCAGCGGCGTCGTCACGCTTAGCATCAGCAACTGGAGCCAGGTCGATCCGAATTATGGAAAGTTTCCCGTCTGGTTTCCCGTCCTCGTGATCACGCGCGATACGGTGATCCTCGTGGGAAGCGCGGTGCTCCACATTTTGAATGGGAAGGTGCGGGTCCGCCCGAGCTGGACCGGGAAAGTGGCGACGGTCCTCCAAATGGCGGCGATCGCGTGGGTGATGTTGCAGTTGCGGATCCCGCCGCTGCTTTACGTGGTGGTGGCCGCCGGGGTTTTCACCCTGGTTTCTGGCATGATTTACGTTCGCGATGGGGTGCGCCAATTATCGGCCGAGGGGCACGCCAACGCGAAGCTGAATTGACGCGCGACGGCGGCCAAGAACCCATGGAATCCAAACACGCCGCCGACAGCGTTGGCACGGTCGCAATCGTCGGTCGCCCAAATGTCGGCAAATCAGCCCTTTTCAATCGATTCGCCGGCCGGAACATCGCAATCGTCCACGATCAGCCAGGGATTACCCGCGATCGCCTCGCCGCGCCTTGCACAAAGGGCCATAGGCCGTTCACGGTGTGGGACACGGGCGGAATTGGCGGCGCGGGCGAAAATGAATTGACCGCGCAGGTGCGGAGCGCGGCCGATACGGCGATGCGCGAAAGCGACCTGATTCTCTTTGTCGTCGATGCCCAGGATGGGCTGACGCCAATCGATCAGGAGCTGGCGAGAATCCTGCGCAAATCGAAGGCGCCAGTCGTTCTCGTGGTCAACAAGATCGACCACGAAAAGCATGAAGACCTGGAGAACGATTTTCTCCAGCTCGGTTTTGATACGACAATTCCAATCAGCGCCGCCCACGGCCGCGGTATTTCCGGGCTTTTGGAAACCGTTGATTCCCTTCTGCCCGCGGTTTCTTCAGCCGCAATCGAAAATCGAGATTCGAAAACCGAAAATCCGCTGGCTCTGGCAATCGTCGGACGGCCCAACGCCGGCAAGTCGTCCCTGATCAATTCCATCCTGCGCGACGCGCGGACAATCGTGAGCGAGCTGCCCGGGACGACGCGCGATGCGGTGGATGTTCTCTATGAGCGCGCCGGCGAGAGGTTTCTTCTCATTGATACCGCCGGGATGCGCGCCCGGAGCAAGCATTCGACCTCCGTCGAAGTTTTTAGCGTGATGCGCGCCGAACGAACGATCCGGCGCGCGGATCTTTGCGTGCTCGTGATCGACCTGACCAGCGGCGTGACCGGCCAGGACAAGAAAATCGCGGGTCTGATTCAGAAGGCGGAAAAGCCCTGTTTGGTTGTCCTCAACAAATGGGACCTGGTGAAACCGGCGCGGGGCGCGAAAACGGCGATCGATCGTGTCATTGCGGACTCGCGCGAAAGCCTTTTCTTCCTCGAGTACGCGCCGGTGCTGGTGGCGTCCGCCTTGACCGGCGAAAATGTCGATCAACTTTTTCGCCTGATCTCATGGATTCGACGGGCCGCCCAAAAGCGGATCGGAACGGGCGTCTTGAATCGGCTGTTGCGGGCGGCTTTTGAAGAAAATCCACCGCCGATGATTGGAAGCCGGCGTTTGAAATTGTTCTACGCCGCCCAGGCGCGGGGCGAAGAGGACGCGGCGCTCGAAGCGCTCAAGTTTGTCCTGTTCGTGAATCAACCGAACCTGCTGAGCGATACCTACGCGAGGTATCTCGAACGGCGGATTCGCGCGGCCGAGCCGTATCCGGGGTTGCCCATTCTCCTGGGCTGTCGGGCGCGCTCCGACTCGGAGGGACGCGCTTCCGCGCGTCCCACTCCCCGATCGACCAAATAGCGGGACGTGCAGAAGCACGTCCCTCCGGGGCCCTTCTCCAGTTTGATCGAACGATCTTCCCGCCGTACCTGTCTCACTCTTCTTATGAAATCAACGCAGGAAATAACGCAGCAGGTTCAGGAAATGGGGCAATGGATTTCTCCGCTGCGCGAGCAAATCGGCCACGTCGTAATTGGTCAAAAATATTTGGTCGACCGGCTCTTGCTCGGTTTGCTCGCGAACGGCCACATCCTGCTCGAAGGCGTTCCCGGCCTGGCCAAGACCTTGACCGTCAAAACGATGGCGGCTTGCATCCAGACCGGCTTCCAGCGCCTCCAATTTACACCAGATCTCTTGCCGGCGGATTTGATTGGCACTCTCATTTACAATCCGCGCAGCGGCGAGTTCACCACCAAGCTTGGCCCGCTTTTCTCGAACCTGATCCTGGCGGACGAAATCAACCGGGCCCCGGCGAAAGTCCAGAGCGCGCTTCTCGAGGCGATGCAGGAGCGCCAGGTGACCATCGGGGAAACGACCTATCCTCTTTCCGATCCGTTTCTTGTCCTGGCGACGCAGAATCCGCTCGAACAGGAGGGCACTTATCAGCTCCCGGAAGCGCAGCTCGACCGCTTCATGCTGAAATTGCACATCGGCTATCCGCAAAAATCCGAGGAGCGCCAGATCCTTGATTTGATGGCGACCTCTGCCCCGAACCTCAACGTCTCGCCGATCGTCGATCCGCAACGTATCATCGCGGCGCGGTCGGTGGTGAACGAGATCTACATCGACGACCGCGTGAAGGACTACATCGTGGACGTGGTCTGGGCGACGCGGGATCCCGCTTCCTACAATCTAAAATTGGAAGGCCTGATTCGCTACGGGGCGTCTCCGCGCGCGACCATTTACCTGGCCCTCGCGGCCCGGGCCCACGCTTTCCTGAACGGACGCGGCTACGTCACCCCGCAGGACGTCAAGAGCATCGGCACGGACGTGCTGCGCCATCGCATTATCGTCAGCTACGAAGCCGAAGCCGAAACGATTAGCAGCGAGACGATTGTGGATCGGATTTTCGCGGGATTGCCGGTGCCGTGATTGGGAACTTGTGAATGGTGATCAGTGACTGGTGAATGGTATGGGTGGCGCGCGATCGTTTCGTGAATTGAAGGTCTATGTCTCCGCCCGGGAGGCCGCGAAACAGATTTTTCTCATCACTAAGGAATTCCCACGCGAAGAACGATTCGCCCTGACAGATCAGATACGAAGAAGTTCGCGCGCAGTGAAAGCGATGCTGGCCGAGGCTTGGGCGCGACGCCGTTACAAGGCAGCATTCGTTAACAAGATTGACGAAGCTCTTGGCGAGGCCAACGAAACCCAGTCGTGGTTGGATGACGCTCTAGACGCCGAATACCTGTCCGAGGCGCAATTCCGGGAACTGAACGACCGTTATCAGGCGATTGGCGGGATGCTTTCCCGCATGATCGATCGGGCCGACGACTTCTGCAAAAACGCTCCCGCTACCGACTATCGAACCTTGGTTCGCGAGGAAGACGAATCTCCATTCACCGATCACTGATCACCATTCACACATGGATGCCGCCGAAGTATTGAAGAAGATCCGCGCCCTCGAGATCAAAACGAAGGGCCTCGTCCAGACAATCTTCGCCGGGGATTACCACAGTGTCTTCAAGGGACGCGGAATGAACTTCGAGGATGTCCGCGAGTACCAGCCCGGGGACGAAATCCGCGCGATCGATTGGAATGTGACCGCGCGGCTCGGCACGGCGTTCGTAAAAAAATTCACGGAAGAACGCGAGCTGACGGTTGTTCTCGTGGTCGATGTCAGCGCGTCGGGGAACTTCGGCAGTGTCTCGCAATCAAAACGGGAACTGGCCGCCGAGGTGGCCTGCCTGCTCGCGTTCAGCGCCATTCGGAACAACGACAAGGTGGGCTTGCTTCTTTTCAGCGATCGAGTGGAGCTGTTCATCCCGCCAAAAAAAGGGCGGTCGCATACCCTGCGCATCATTCGCGAGATTCTGTTCTTCCAACCACAGGGACGCGGGACGGCCCCCTCCCTGGCGTTGAATTATTTGAACAAAGTCGTGACCCGGCGCGCCGTCGTTTTTTTCGTCTCCGATTTTCAAACCGGCGATTTCTCGCGCGAGCTGGCGGTGAGCGGGCGGCGGCATGATTTCATTGCCGTGCACATCCAGGACCAGCGGGAAGAGCAACTGCCCAACGTGGGAATCATTACTCTCGAAGACGCAGAGACCGGCGAGCAGATCGAAATCAATACCGCCGACCGCACCACCCGGGCGCGCTTCAATGCCATGGCCGAAACGCGCCTGGTCGATCTCAATCGCCTTCTCCGGCGCAATCACATTGACGTCATCTCGCTTCGGACGGGAGAAAATTACCTGCCGGCTTTGCGGTCATTTTTCAAACAACGGGAGCGCCGGCTGGCCGTGCGATGAGAATGTTTTTCGCTGCCGCTGACATCCACGAGATTGCGCCGCCGGTTGATTATTCGCTGGTGCCGCGCTGGGTCGTCGTCGCCGGCATCATCCTCGCGCTGGTCCTTCTCGGCTTGATTGGCTGGTGGATCCGGAAGCGTTTTCTGCGTCCGAAACCGGAACCATCGCCGCGCGATCGTGCCCTCCAGAATCTCGACCGGATCGGCCGCGAGATGGAATCATTGACGCCGTATCAATTCAGTATCCGGGTCTCGGACATTTTGCGGAGCTACGTGACCGAGCAATATGCGTTGCCGGTGACCCGCCAGACCTCGGTCGAGTTCCTGGGGACGATCGCCAAGGCTTCGCCGTTTTCCGAGGATGAGAAATCGTTGCTGGAGGATTTTTTGAACCGTTGCGACCTGATCAAGTTCGCCCGCTACGACGCCACGATAGAAGACAGCAGGCTGCTGCTGGAAGAAGCCACCCGGTTTGTCCAAGGAGGGAAACTTGAGCCTGCCTGATTGGTTGTCGTCGAACTCGGCGCTCACCTTTGCCCAGCCGTGGCTGCTTTTGCTCCTGGCGGCCATTCCGCTGCTCGCTTATTGGCGGGGCAAAAGCGGACCGGCCGCGGCGCTGACCTTTTCATCGACGGCGGCCCTGCGTTCGCTCGGAAAAACCAGCGCCGCCCGGGCGGGGCAATTTCTGCGCGCTCTTTTGCTGCTGAGCCTGGCGCTCTTCGCCATAGCCATGGCGCGCCCGCAGCTGGGGAAAAGCCTTACCCAGGTCGAAGCGAGCGGGATCGATATCATGGTCGTGCTCGATGTCTCCGGGTCGATGCTGACCAAGGATTTCACGATCGGCGGCGAATCGGCCACGCGGATCGATGCGATTCGGGAAGTGACCCGCAAGTTTATCGAAGGCCGGCCTAACGACCGCATCGGCATCATTGCGTTTGCCGGCCGGCCCTACGTGGTGAGCCCGATGACGCTGGACCACGACTGGCTCCTGAAGAATCTCGAGCGGATTAAGATTGGCCTGGTGGAGGATGGAACGGCCATCGGATCGGGGATGGCGGCCGCGGCCAATCGGCTAAACGACAAGCGTTCGAAGAGCCGGGTCATCGTGCTTTTGACCGATGGCGAGAATAATACCGGGAAGATTCCGCCGAATACCGCCGCCGAGGCGATCAAGGCGCTCAAAATCCACTTCTACGCGATCGGCGCCGGCATCAACGGCGTTGCCCCGACGCCGGTCTTCAATCCTCAAAATGGCAAACCGATGACCGATATGTTCGGCAACGTTGTTTATCAAAACCAGCGCGTCCATTTCAACGAGGCCGGTTTGAAGGAAGTAACCAGGATCGCCGATGGCCAATTCTTCCGGGCGACCGACACGAAATCGCTGGAGCAAATTTTTGGCGATATCGACAAGCTCGAGAAGACGACGGTCTCAGTGAAGAAATACCAGCAGTATCGGGATCTGTTTCCGGCCTGCATCATGGCCGGACTCGGCCTCCTGATCGCGCAGTTGGTGTTGTCCCAAACGATTTGGAAAAAACTGCCGTGAGAATTTTCGCCATTCATTTTGAGCAACGGACGGGAGGCACGCCATGAGTTTCGGCGCGCCCCAATGGTTCTGGGCTCTGCTCGTGGTTCCATTCCTGGCGATCATTTTCGTTCGGGCCGAACGCCGCGCCGTGGTCCGGCTCCGCGAATTCGTGTCGGAACGGTTGCTGCCCGATCTCGCCCGCACGGTCGACCGGAGGCGCCGCAAGCTCCGGTTTGCCCTCGTTCTCCTTGGGATTGTTTTCCTGATCACGGCGCTGGCGGAACCGCGCTGGGGTTACATTTACGAAGATGTGAAGCGCAAGGGCCTCGACCTGATCTTTGCGGCCGATACCTCGCGCAGCATGCTGTCGAATGACGTGCCTCCCAGCCGTCTCCAGCGCGTGAAACTCGCGATGCAGGATCTGCTAAACGAACTCCAAGGCGATCGCGTCGGCCTGGTGGCATTCGCGGGGCGCGCCTTTCTCCAAGCCCCCCTGACGATCGATTACAGTGCTGCGGTCGAGGCGGTCAACGACCTCGACACGAACACCATTCCGGAAGGCGGAACAAATATCTCGGCGGCAATCGACCTGGCGGTGGGAACCTTCGGGAAAAGCGCAATCGGCAATCGTGCGATGATTGTTTTCACCGACGGCGAGGAACTGAGTGGCGACGCGATCAAGACCGCGAAAATCGCCGCCGATGCGGGGGTGCGAATCTTCACCGTCGGAGTGGGCACACCGGAAGGTTCCCTCATCCCGATAAATGGCGCCGGAGGTGGGAGCGCGTTTGTGAAAGACAGCAACGGGCAGGTGGTGAAATCGAAGCTGGACGAAAAGCGCCTGAAGGAAATCGCTGAGGCTACGGGCGGGTTCTATCTTCATCTGGAAGACGGGCCGCGGACGATGAAGGCGCTTTTTAACGAGGGCCTGGCCAAGATGCAGACCGGTGAAATTGACGATCGGATGTCGCGACGACCGATCGAACGTTATCAATGGCCGCTCGCCGCCGGGCTCGTCGCCCTCACCCTTTCCTACCTTATGCGGGAACGAAAACGGGTGCGGGCACCGTCGGTTTCCCGGAGAGAAACAAAGCGGGCGTTGGCGACGGCGGCGGCGCTTCTCCTGGTGTTTGCCGGAACGTCCTTGGCCGCGGCGCCAGGTCTGGACGCTTATCGGAACGACAATTACAGCGAGGCCTACCAGGAATTTGAGAAGACGTTAAAAGAACATCCGAACACTCACGCGGCCGATAAGATTGAATTCGATGCCGGCGCGGCCGCCTACAAAATGGGCGACTACAACAAGGCGCTGGAATGGTTCAGCCGCTCGCTCCTCTCCAAGGACAGAACTCTGCAGGAAAAAAGCCATTACAACATTGGCCGGACGTTGGAAGAGCGGGCGGACCGGGCGCAAACAAATGAGAAGGCGCTGGGAGATTTATCCGATGCCCAGTCGCATTACGAAGAGGCGCTTAAGATCGATCCGAAGGACGAACGCGCGCAGGCCAATCTCGACGAAGTAAAAAAGAAGATCGAGCGCCTGAAACAGAATCCCCCGAAAAAGCCGTCGCCTCCTCCTCAATCGCAGAAAGACAAGAAACAGGAGAAGGAAAAACCGAAGGACCAGCAGAAACAGGATCAGCAACAGAAAGACGAACAAAAGAAGCAAGATCAACAGAATCAACAGGACCAAAAGGACCAGCAAAAACAGGAAAAGAGCGACAATAAGAAAGACGAACCCAAAGCCGGCGAATCGCCTTCGCCTTCACCGGGTGGCGAGCAGCAGCAGCAACAGCAGCAGAATCAAGCCAGCCCCTCGCCCTCAGCCTCGGGCGGCCAGAACAAGGGTGAGGATCAAAAGGAGGAGCAGAAGTCGCCTTCGAGCGGTGATGAGAACGCGTCGCCTTCGCCCTCCGCTTCGGCTTCAGCTTCCCCTTCCCCCGGAGAGTCCGAATCACCCTCGCCTTCTCCAGGCGCGGGAGACGAAGCCCAGCCCAGCGCTTCGCCTTCTGCGAGTGCGAGCGCCTCTCCGCAGAAGAAACTATCCGGCGATGTAAAGGGAGCGGGTGAGGAGAAGCCAAATCAACCGCCCCAGAGCGCCGAGGTCGCGCCAGCCGAACCGGAAAAAGAGGGACAGATGAGCGAGAAACAAGCGCAGCTCTTGTTGCAGTCGATGAAGGACGAAGAGCAACGGGTGCAGCTTGATGAACGCAAGGCTGCGCGCCATGTCTATAAGGATTGGTAAGGACACCGAAATGAGAGACGCACGACGTATTCCCCTGCCCGCTGCGACACGGCTCGCGCTCGTGGCACTCTGCGCGTTTCTTCCCTTGGGCAATCTGTTCGCGGCATCCGCGAGCGTGACGGCGGTTCTCAACAGTTCCGAAACTACGGTGGGTCAGCCGGTGCAACTCCAGATAAAGGTCAGCGGCTCGGCGAGCGCGAGGCCACCCGGCGAAATATCGGTCGATGGTCTCGACATTCGGTTTAGCGGACAATCGCAGCTGCTCGAGGGCCGCAACTTTCAGTTCACTTACAGCTACATTTACAATTACACGGTCATGCCCTTGAAGGCAGGCGCCTTCAAGATTCCGCCGTTAACCGTTCAGGCCGGCGGGGAATCATTTCGGACTCCGGAACTCTCGTTACAGGTGGCAGACGCCTCCGCCCAGGCTCCCCGCTCGAACCGCTCCGGCGGGTCGATTGATCCCTCCAAGATTGCGTTCGTCGAACTCACTCTGAGCAAGACGACCGGTTATGTCGGCGAGATGATTCCGGCAGTGGTGCGGCTTGGTTTCAATGTGCGGACCCCGGTTGAATCGCTCGGCAACGGCGTGGAGATCACCGGCCAGGGATTCACCGCCCAAAAGATGCGCGAACCCCGGCAGACCATCGAAACGATCGGCGGAAAGACGTATCAGACCTTCACTTTCAAGACCGCGCTCTCGCCGGCGCGAAGCGGGAAGATCGCGATCGGTCCGGTCCAGGTTAATCCGGTGGTGCGCATTCCTCGAACGCCCTCCCGGAATCCAAACATGCCGCGTGATCTCTTCGATATGAACGACCCGTTCATGGACAATTTCTTCCGTGACCCTTTGTTTACGCCGAGCACCCCAACGGAAATAAAACTGAAAAGCGAAGCGGTCACCTTGGAGGTGAAAGCGTTGCCGCCCGGCGCCCCCCCGGATTTCGGAGGCGCCGTCGGCAATTTCACCATGACGACGGAGGCCAAGCCGAAGGCGGGCCAGGTCGGCGATCCCTTCACGATCACGGCAAAGATCACCGGCCGCGGAAATTTCGACCGGGTGACGGGACCGAGCTTCGAAGACGAGAAGGGCTGGCACAAATATCCGCCGTCGTCGGAATTCAAGCAGGATGACGATATTGGGATCAGCGGGATCAAGACTTTTGAGACAGTGCTGAGCGCAAACGAACGGAAAGACAAAATTCCAGCTCAGCTTTTCAGTTATTTCGATCCGGTGAAGGAACAGTATGTCACCCTGCGGGGAGAAGCGATTCCGGTTCAGATCGAAGGTGGAGCGGCTCCAGCGCAGCCACCCGTTACAGCCGGCACCCAGGCGCCTGCCTTAACCCCGGGCGTCTCGCAAGCGCCAAGTCCGAAACAGCAGGAGATCCTTCATCAAATCACCGAGCTGCCGGCGGAGCCCCAATCGTTCGTTCCGTTATTTGCGCGCCGATCCTTCTGGCTGGCACAATTAGTTCCGTTGTTTCTTCTCCTCGGATTTGTGGGTTGGAAAATGCGCCAGGCCCATTTGGGGAATCGCGACGCTCAGCGCCGGGAAGCTCTGCAATCCGAGGCGGCGGCACTCCACCGAAGTCTGCGCGGGGACGATGTGTCGCCGCAGGAATATTTTTCGAGAGCGTCACGCGCGGTGCAATTGAAAACGGCGCTGGCGCGGGGCATTGATCCGAACCTGGTCGATGCCGAAGCGGCCGCGGCTGCTTTCCGGGCCGATGAACACACCCGCAGTCGTCTCCAACGTCTGTTTGAGAAAAGTGATGAAGCCCGTTACAGCGGCGGACAAAACGGCATTCGCCTCCTCCCACCGGAGACCCGAAAAGAGATACTCGAGTTAATCGAGAATTTGCGCGCATGAAGAAACGACTTCGTTCATGGATCAGCCTGGCGGCCGTTGTGGTTTTCTGCCTGGGAACGATCTCGGCGCGGGCTGAAGCGGATCCGGCGTTTGCCAGGGCAAATCAGGATTACGCGGAAGGGCGCTTTCAAGAGGCCGTTGAAGGCTATCAGAATATCGTCCGGTCCGGACGCTGGAGCGCAAACCTGTTTTACGATCTGGGCAACGCCTGGTTCCGAGCGGGAAATTTCGGGCAGGCAATTCTGAACTACGAACGCGCCCTGGTGCTGGACGCGCACCATCCGGAAGCGGAAGCGAACCTGCTCCTGGCGCGCGAAGAAGCGCGGGCGCTGGAGTTGCGAAAGAATTGGATCGATCGCTATCTGGCGGCGGGAACGACTACGCAATATTCCATCGCGGCGGCGCTTGGGTTCTGGTTCGCCCTTTTCTTCACCACGCGTTTGTTTCTCTCCCGCCGGCGCTCGGCCGGCCAGGTGGCCCTGGTCGCCTTGTCGACCGCGGTCTTGAGCGCCGCTCTCTTTGCCCTCTACACCATGGAGACGGGCCCAAGAGGAAACGCCTTCGCGATTGTGACTGGCCAAAAAACCGAAGCACGCCTGGCGACGGCCGACAGCGCCAGCAGCGTCCTGGCTTTGCCCCCCGGCAGCGAGATCAACATTTTGAGTGAGCGTGGAGATTGGATTTACGCGGCGTTGCCGAACGATTTGCGCGGCTGGATCCCGGCAAAGAGCGCGGAACGGGTGAGATTGTAGCGCGACGCCGTCATCCCGAGCGACGCGAAGCGTAGTCGAGGGACCCCGCAAAGCGGCGCTCGACTCATTTCAGGCTCTCTCGACTTCCTCCGGGGTCCCTCGACTGCGCTTCGCTTCGCTCGGGATGACAAGCACCCGAATATCCGCATCTTGAGAGTGGATGAAGGCGGAAATGGACATCGGGACGGACAAAAAGGCGTTTCAGATAAATCTCGACGCGAAGAAATACGGCACGTTCGCGGAAATCGGAGCCGGCCAGGAAGTCGCCCGGAGGTTTTTCCACGTGGGCGGCGCGGCGGGGACCGTTGCCAAGACCATGTCCGCCTACGACATGACTTTCAGCGACGCTATCTACGGCACGGCCGACCGTTACGTGAGC
>JBAPMH010000004.1:0-5148 GCA_049278515.1 Chthoniobacterales bacterium | reverse complement strand
TCCGGGAGGTAAGGAAACTTCACGATCTAACGAGAATTAGACGTCATAATGACGGGAAAAAAGGCGTCATCCAGTCGCCTATTTCTTTTGTTTGCCGGGGAGAATGCCTTAAAAGGCGTCACAGCATTCAGTGATACCCCCTCCCCAGAGCCCCGCAAGCCGAAACTCCTCGACCTAGTTCGCGAGGTCATTCGCTTGAAGCATTATTCACTTCGGACCGAAAAAGAAGCAAGACGGCGGTTTGGAAAGCGCCGCTCCTTGTGCGGGGAATCAGAGTCGCTCCGTCAGGCGGAATCGGTGGCGTTTCCCGGCGAGGTGAAACGCTCGCGGACGACGCTCTGGGGTTTCTCGCTGATGCCGAGATAAATTCTCCCCACGTATTCGCCCAGAATGCCGAGCAACAGAAGCTGAGTGCCAGAGAGCAAAAGAATCGCAGCCATGAGCGAGCTCCAGCCCGTAGGCGGCGATTTGTAGAGGACGCGCTCGAGCACCACCTCGATCACGGCGAGAAATCCAAGCGCGCTCGTAATCATTCCCGCCACGGTCATCAGCCGCAACGGAACAACTGAGACGTTGACGAGCATGCTGATCCAGAGCCGGACCAGCTTTCGCATATTGTAGCCGCTGCTCCCCTGGCTCCGTCCGGCGTGAAACACTCGGACCGTGCCCGCGTTTTGCGTGACTTGGAAAATAAGGCCGTCGATATAGGGATAGGGATTCCGCGACTTCGCGATCTCGTCCGCCACGAACCTGCTCAGGCAACGGAAACTCGACAAATAGAGTCCGCGAGGCTTATCCACCACAAAGTCCGCGATGAGGTTGGTCAGGCGGCTGCCGGCGTTCCGCCACCAGGCGTGTTCTTTCCGCTCGTAATTGGCAAACACGACATCGCGCTTCTCGGCTTCCGCGACGGCCAGGAGTTTCAAAACTTCCGAGGGCGGGTTTTGGAGATCGTCGTCCATGGTGACGACATACCGTCCGGAGACGGCGCGTAATCCGGCCAGGACAGCGTTATGTTCGCCGAAGTTGCGGGACAAACTCAGGAAAGTCATCGGCAACCGGCTTTCCCGGGTCAATTTCAGCGCGACCGCTTCCGTCTCATCGCGGCTGCCGTCGTTCACGATAATCAGTTCAAGACCGCCTTTGACCTCCAGGGCTGACAACTGCTGATGGAGCGTGGGCAGAGTCAGGGCGGCGTTATAGAGCGGAACAACGATGCTGAGATGCGGCGTGGAGTCATCCATGTTTTCGGGCGACGGCAAAGAGAGACGTGCCAAAGGGCAAGGATAGGTGACGGCTGGTGCTCAGTTCAAGCGCCGCGAGGTGTTTTAGGGCCGCATTGACGAAAGGCGGGAGGGGCCGGAAATCCGAACGCGGAGGCTGGGAATGGGAGCGCATCCGGCTAAACCACCGCAGAAGTGCGATCGGCGGAGTGAGTGCCGCGTTCCAATAGCTCAGCCGCTCGATCTCGAAATTTGCACCTGCCAGAAGCGCCTGGACCTGTGGCCGCGTGTAGCGCCGGACGGCGCCGACGGCCTCGTCATGCGAGCCCCTCAGGAATTCGAGCGCGGCCAGGTTCAAAATTAATTTCCCACCAGGGCGCAGCACCCGGTGAGTTTCGTGCGCGGCCAGGCCATCGTCCACGCCCTCGTTCACCCAGACATCGAGCGACAGAACGACGTCGAACGACGCGTCGGGAAACGGAAGCTCATGGACCCCGGCCCGGACCAGGCGGGCACCGGTGTTGCGCTCGCGGCAAAGCTCGATGGCATGTTCGCTCTCATCGATCCCGCTCAGATCGGCCCGGGGGAATTCGCGGCGCAACCTGGCCAGCATCCCGCCGCTGCCGCAACCGGCATCGAGCAGCAAAAATGTCTCCCCGTGCGGACTGACCGTATCGACGACGTGCTGGCGGAGGGCCTGGTACCACCAATAGCTCTCTTCCACCGAACGCATGATGTCGTGTTCTTCAGGCTTCATCGCGATCTTCTCTTAGGGCAACGGAATTGCCGGATCCTTGAGCCGATACAGGCAGGGCGCGTCCGCGTCCACGGCCCAGAATGAAAGTTTGGCCCCCGCCGGGACAGCGCTCTTCGGAAAAGTCGCAGTCCAACCAGACCAAAGCTGTTCCATGGTCCGAAAACGTTTCACAATCTCAGGCCGCATTTCGAAAGCATTCGAGAGCGCAAACAATGTCCAGTCTTGATCCGGGGAGGTTTGGTAGGCGACGGCCACGCAATCAGCGGGGCGCCCTTGTCCATTGAGAACAGCCCACCCGGCCGCGCGGATGACCTCGCCAGTCAGCGCCACGCTCTCGCAGGATCCGGATGCGTCCTTGCTCCCAACGTTCTCGTGGGAGAGACCGGCGAGCTGGGTTGTGCGCACGAGCCGCGGCCGTAACAAACCCAGCCGATCCAGGGCCTCGCTCCTTTCGATCACCGGCCGCGCGTCCCCAGGGTAAGTGGTTTTCCTGATCTGTTCCGACGTATCGATCACCGGAAGAAAAAGAACCGCGGCGCGCGCGAGCCTGTCCTTGGCAGACCACGCCCGGAAAAAAAAGCGGGTGTTGCCGGCGCAAGCCTCAAACGGCACGACATAGGCCAGGACGAGCGAAGCGCCCACCGCGACGAAGGACGGACGAAACCGGCCGGGAGAAATTTTTCTCGCCAGTTCGCGGCCAATGATCCCGACGAGCGCGATCACCGCGATAGTCAGATAAATCGAAAACGTGACATAGCGCGACGCCAGCGCGTAAGGCGCGCCATACGCCACTCGCCCGAGAGCGGCCAGGAGAGCGCTCCCGAGAGCGTGGCAGCCGAGGGCGAACCAGGGAACTGTCCGCGCAAGCAAGGCCCGGTCGCGAATTCGAAGGGCGCAATAAACCAGGGCCGCGACAAAGAGCAGGAGCTGAACTGCACCAAAAATCGTGGCGGCCAGGTTGGGCGAATTTTTTAGGGAATAGGCCAGCCCGCCACCGAGAAATTCCAGGATGAAATGAATGTAGGTCACTGGCGAAACCGAAGGCGCGAAATCGGGATGATACGACGGCTTTTCGTATCCCCAGAAATACGCGACGGCGCAAAGACCACAGACGGCGCCCCAGGCGGAAAGCCACGCTCGCCAGCGGGGAATGGAGCGGGCCGCCAGAAGCACTGGAAAAGTGAGGCCCCAGGCGAGCAATCCGTTCGCCAGGGTGAAGCTGCTTGCAGTCGCCAGCCCAGCGCAGATACCGAACTTCCACGCTGTCGAAAGATTCGTCCCGATGACGACCAAGCCGGTCACAAGAAGAAACCCGAGAAGAAAGGAAGGAAATCCCGACGCGAAAATCCAAAGCTCAAATTGGGCGCTGGAAAAAATAGTGATGACGATCAGCCAGAAACAAATGGCAATCGCGGCCAGATTGAGCCCGGAGCGGCGGAGCAACGCGAAAATGCCGGCAGCCGTCAGCCAGCAGCAGACGACCGAGAGGAGCATCAGGTCGCGCACATCCCACCGGCCGCCGGCGGCGAAAAAAATGAAGAGCAGTTTGGGCAGGACCGTCCGGGCCTCCTGCTGTTGCTCGAAGATCTCGGCAAACGTCAGCTGCCCGGTGTGCGCGTGGACGATCAGCGGCGCCATTTCCCAATCATCCAGCGTCGGCACGTTGACGGCGTATTGGCGAACGAGATGGCTCAAATGGAACATCGGGACCAGGGCGACAATCCAGATCAAGATCAGGACCCCTTTTCGATGGCGCGCCCCCAGCGCGAAAAGCCTCTGGCCGACCTCCACCATCCTTGGCCAGAGATCGCGGAGGACCTGGGGAAAAATGAATTTCAGGATCGCCGCCGCCAGAACGAGCAACAACAGCAAATTGCGCAGACTGTGACTCACCGGCCCGACCCTAGGGTTTCACCCATCGCGGTCAATGATTTCCGCCAAAAGGAGAGCCGACGACGCGCCCCAGAAACCCTACCTCGCGAAATTGATGAATCATTTTCTAGCGAGAGACAGCAGCCGCTGCCGCGTAACGATCTGCGTCAATTTTTTCCCGCGCTTCGACGGCGAGTCTTAAATGCGCCAGCAGCTCGGGTGCTTCACCAGCAGTCCACGGATAATTCACCGGTTGATCAACACCGGTGAAGAAGAAATCGAACGTTGAGAGATAATCAGCAATCTGCTCCAGCATCGTCCGCATCGTCGTAATAGTGATGTTCTTGCCGAGCGTCGTAGATGGGGCCAGATAGTGAACCTTGCTCGCGTGGGCCAAAATCTTGTGACGGTATTTTCGCATTGGTTCGGTAGCGGCTTTAATCACCGTCCATTTTTTTTGCAGAATCAACTGCCGTTCGGAGCCTAGAACATGGGCGTCGAGCAATTGCGTCAACGTCAGGTTTTCCTGGGGCTTCTTACGAGTGCCGCTTTGCTTTTCGTCTGTTAGCCGCGCGACTGAAAGAATGATCTGGCTAATCAGCAGCTGCTGGTGGCGGACAAAAAATGTCCGCGAAGTCGAATCAAGAAGCTTGGTATTCTCCTCAGACGTGTAGAGCATTTCCAATTCTTGAAAGAGCCCTTGCGTCTCAATTACCGACCCCGCGAGGTGGCCATATATCTCCCGTAGTTCGGCGGGAATCCTGGGATCCGGCTCAAGCCGTGCGATCATTTTTCATGGTGTATTCGTGGATGGCGGGGAGGTTTCCGTATCCAAATCCTAAATTTTCCAGCTAGTCCCTAGGTCACCCATCCAAGAGGATCGCGGTCTCTGTGGTGCCGGGCGCCGGCGCTGCGGTGCTGAGCGCTTTGGGCCAAAGACGTCCCTAGCGCCGAAGAACTGTTCCGCGTCCAAGTCGGGATCCCCTTTCAGACCGAATACAACGCCAAGGGTTTGGCTGGCTTTCCTTCGCGTCATGGGGGTCAGGCCGTGCGATGTTGACCAAATTCGCTTTCCCTTTCCTTTGATATTTTCCGGCCCTAACAGGTTGATGTTGTCGTCGTCAAATCCAAAACCGATGAAGTTGATGTAAGCGCTCTTCTGGAGCATCCCTCCGACTTTTTCCTCAACCGCTGGATCAGGCTGCGAGCGAATGAGGCGAATACCTTCCGCGGCCGTTTGTGCCCTCGTAAAATCGCCGTAAGGAACTTCGTCTAGCGTTCCAAGTTGGCCGTAGA
>JBAPMH010000003.1:0-7837 GCA_049278515.1 Chthoniobacterales bacterium | reverse complement strand
TCTTTTTCGCCGGCGTCCTGGGCGCCGTGGCGATGTTTGCCTGGACTGCGATCGCGCACATGGCGCTGCCGCTGGGTGAGGCCGGCGTCCAAAACACGATGGATGACGACGCGCTGCTCTCCGCGATGAAGTCGACCGTAAAGGACAAAGACGGCCTTTATATATATCCGACGATGGGATTGCCGCCCGATGCAACGCACGCACAGCAAAGCGCAGCGATGGAAAAGTACCCGGAAAAGCTCGAGAAAAATCCGTCTGGCTTTTTCATCTATCATCCGGCTGGGTCGCGCCCGATGAATATGGGTAAATTCCTGTCGATCGAGTTCATCACGGAGCTGTGCGAGGCACTCCTCGCGGTCTGGCTGCTCGCGCAGACTCGCATCGTCACCTTCGGCGGGCGGGTTGGATTCATCACGGCGGCCGGAGTCATGGCTGCGATCGCGACCAACGTTTCCTACTGGAACTGGTGGGGTTTCCCGACCGTCTACACCGCGTCCTATATGTTTATCCAGTTCATCGGATTTTTCTTGGTTGGCGTCGTGGCAGCGATTATGTTTCGCCGGGTAACGGCGTAGCGCGGCCCCGCGGCTCCGCAGTCCAACTAAATCAATCCGTTATCACGCTGGCGGCCTCACGCCGGCGTGATCGCCAGTTTACATTCTTTATATGCGCCTGACTTCACTTCTTCGTTTCGCTCGCCGAGCCGTAGCCTTGCGTAGGCTGGCAATCGTTCTCGGGCTCCTGCTCGTGATCGACCGTCCCGTCTCAGCCCAGAACCTGCCGAACACGACGCGGCTCCTCCGGTTTCCAACGACCAACGGCTCGCAGATCGTGTTCTGTTACGCCGGTCAGCTTTACACGGTTGGGAAAGAGGGCGGCATTGCCCGGCGGCTCACGAGCGGCCCGGGCTACACGTCGTTTTCGCACTTTTCGCCTGACGGCAAACAAATCGCGTACACGTCGCAATATGACGGCAACACCGAGGTTTACGTCATGCCGGGCGAAGGTGGCGAGCCGAAGCGCATCACCACCACCACCACAGTCGGGCGCGACGATGTCTCGGACCGGATGGGACCGAATAACATTGTGATGGGCTGGGAAAACACGAAACCGCTCGTCGTCTTTCGTTCGCGCATGCGGAGCTTCAATTCCTTCATCGGCGAGCTTTATACGGCCGGAATGGATGGGGATCTTCCGCAACAATTGCCCGTCCCGCGCGGCGGGTTCGCCTCTTTTTCCCCGGACGATTCAAAGATGGTCTATAACCGCGTCTTCCGTGAGTTTCGCACCTGGAAACATTACCGCGGCGGCATGGCCGACGATGTCTGGCTCTTCGATTTCAAGACCGGCCAGCTCCAAAACCTGACGAACGACCCATCGCAGGACATCTGTCCGATGTGGGGCGCGGACAACCGCATCTATTTCATTTCCGATCGAGACGGACGGATGAACCTGTTCTCCACCGACTTGACGGGCAAAGATACGAAACAGCTGACCACCTTTAAGGATTACGACATCAAATTTCCTTCGATCGGGAAGGACGCGATCGTGTTCGAGCAGGCGGGATACATCTGGCGCTACGACATGGCGAGCGGGCAAGCGGCCGTGATCCCGATCGATATCAAGGAGGATTTCGCTTCCGGGCGTTCGACCCTGGTGGATGCGTCGAAGCATGTCGAGTCCGTGACTCCCGGGCCGGATGGCCAGCGGGTCATCGCCGTGGCACGGGGTGATTTGTTTTCGGTGCCGGGTAAGGACGGCACGCCGCGCAATCTCACGAGGACCTCGAACGCTCACGAGCGCGACGCGGTCTGGTCGCCGGACGGGAAGTGGATTGCCTATAATTCCGACGCGACAGGCGAGAACGAGCTTTATGTCCGTTCGCAGGATGGCAAGGGCGAGCCGACCCAGCTGACCAACAACGCGGACACCTATTACTACCAGGCTATCTGGTCGCCCGACAGCAAGAAGCTGATGTGGGCGGATCGAAAGCAACGGCTTCGCTACCTCGATGTTGCCAGCAAGGCCGTGACCCCGGTGGCAGAGAGCAAGGAAGCGGAAATCCGCGGCTACGATTGGTCGCCGGACAGCAACTGGGTGGCCTATGCGCTCCAGGAAGAGAATGGCGGGGACCGGGTTTACCTCTATTCGCTCGCCGACAAAAAATCGACGCCGGTCACCGACGAATGGTATTCCGCCGATAACGCGACTTTCAGCGACGACGGCAAATACCTGATGATGACGTCCGGCCGCGATTTCAAGCCAATCTTCGACCAGACCGATTTCGGCAACATTTATCGAGACCTCGAGCGCGTCTACCTCGTGACTCTGGCGAAAGAAACCGAAAATCCTCTCGGGCCGCGCAGCGACGAAGTCGGCAAGAAAAAAGAAAAAGACAAGTCCGACGACAAGGACAAGGACAAGGACAAGGAGAAAGGAAAGGACGCAGACAAGGACAAGGCCAAGTCCGACAAGAAGGCAGGCGACGATGCCAAGAAGGACGACAAGGAACAGGACAAGGATTCGAAGGCCAAAAAGCCGGTTACGGTCAAGGTGGACCTCGATCGCATTCACGACCGTCTGGTCGCTCTCGACATTCCGTCAGCGAACTATTCCAGCCTGCGGATGGTGGGCGACCGCATCTTTTACCTGCGCCGGACGGTAGCGGACGATCGGGGCGACGATGATGACGATGGTGACAACCGCCGCTTGCATCTTTGCTCCTACAGTTTGGAAGACAGGAAAGAGACTGTGCACGGCGATGTGAACAGTTACGAAATTACGGCCGACGGGAAGAAGATGCTGGTCAAGATCGGCAAGGACTACGCCATGATCGACCTGCCGAAGGACAAGATCGAGCTCAAGGACGAAAAGGCGGGCAAAGATTTCAAACTCAAGCTGGCGGGGCTCGACATGAAACTCGATCGCCACGCGGAGTGGACCCAGATCTACAACGAATCGTGGCGCCACATGCGCGATTTCTTCTACGCGCCGAACATGAACGGCGTGGATTGGAAAGCAATGCGCGACAAGTACGGCGCGCTCGTCCCCTTCGTGAATCACCGCAACGACCTGACTTATCTGGTCGGCGAGCTGATTGGCGAGTTGAACAACGGCCACGCTTATGTGTCTGGCGGGGAGCGTCCGGAGACGCCGCGGATAAAACTCGGGTTGCTCGGCGCCCAGCTTTCGCGTGAGCCGGCGAGCAAGGCCTACAAGATTGAGCGCATTCTTCCGGGCGAAAACTGGAACAAGCGCACCCGTTCGCCTCTGACCGAGGTGGGCGTCAACGTCAAACAGGGCGATTACATCCTGGCTGTGAATGGCACTCCGGTTTCAACCCTGGCCAACATCTACGACGCTCTCATCGGCACGGCGGACAAGCAGGTCGTTCTCCGGGTGAATTCAAAACCGTCCGACGATGGGGCGCGCGATATCACAGTCGTCCCGATCGCGGATGAGTCGCCGCTCTATTATCGCGCCTGGGTCCAGAAAAACGTCGATGAAGTGAGCAAGAAAACCAACGGACAGGTCGGTTACATTCATATTCCCGACATGGGGCAGCCAGGCCTGAACGAATTCACCAAGCAATACTTCCCCCAGATCCGCAAGAAAGGTCTCATCGTCGATGTGCGCGGCAACGGCGGCGGTTTTGTTTCGCCGCTGGTGATCGATCGGCTCCGCCGCACCCTCGTCATGGTGGAGATTGCCCGCAATGGCACACCGCAGACCAATCCGCCCCAAACCTTTCTGGGCCCGATGGTGGCGCTCTGCAACGAGTTCTCGGCGTCGGACGGGGATATTTTCCCATTCCGGTTCAAGAGCAACGGACTGGGCAAACTCATCGGCAAACGGACTTGGGGTGGAGTGGTCGGCATCCGGAATTCACTTCCGCTCACTGACGGCGGCACCCTGAACCGGCCTGAGTTCGCGCCTTATTCGAAGGATGGCAAGGAGTGGGTCATCGAGGGGCACGGTGTCGATCCTGATATCGTGGTGGACAATGATCCTACGAAGGAATTCAAAGGCGAAGACGAGCAGCTCAACCGCGCCATTGATGAGATCCAAAAGGATATGAAGACGAAGGGCTACGACTTGCCGCCCGTGCCGCCGTATCCGAACCGGAACCCGACACCGTCAAAATGACGAAGCTCGAATGACGAATGTCGAAGGAATGACGAAGCACGAAACGGCGAAGCATTGTCATCCCGAGGCTGGCGGAGCGCGCCGAGGGACCTCGCAGGCGCTCTGACGCTACCGCGAAGTCCAAAGGCGTCTACGTAACGATGGCGTTTGCCCATAGCTTGCGTGACGCAAATTGCAACTGGGAGGTCCCTCGCCGTCTGCGCGGCTCGGGATGACGGCGGGCGACTCGTCGCTGTGACGGCGCAAGCGTCACAGCTGCTTCGTCATCGCGAGGGCGCCGTCGATATCTTCCCAGCCGTTGCGCAGCCAGAAATCGTGGCCGACCGGATTATCGCCGTCCACCAGGATAATCGCGCGTTTCAAGCCGGCGGTGCACAATCCATTCAGGCAAGCCTCGAGTAACTGTTGGCCGATCTTTTGACGACGATGGGTGGTCGCGACGGCCAGGTGATAAATCCAGCCGCGCCGTCCGTCGTGACCGCAGAGCGCGGCGCCTACGATCTGGCCGTCGGCTTCGACGACGTGGCTCAGGCCGGGATTGCGCCGCAGGTATTGCGCGATCTCCTCGCGCGAATCGCCTTCGCAAACCTCGACGCCTTCCATGCGCTGCCAGAGCGCAATGGCGCCGTCGTAATCGTCCATCACGAATTCTCGTGTGGTGATGCCGCCGTTCATGCAGGTTGCCCCGCCAATCCAAGCCGATCGGCGTCCGCCTGCAACGCGCTGATCACCCCGCTGATGACGTCGTCGAGCGGGATCCCCAGCTCCGCCGCGCCGCGCACAATGTCTTCGCGATTCACGGCGCGAGCGAACGCCTTGTCTTTCATTTTCTTCTTCACGGACGCGACATCCACTTCACGAACGCTTTTCGACGGGCGGACCCGGGCCACGGCCATGACGAAACCGCTCAGCTCATCGACCGCGTAGAGGGTGCGTTCGAGCGGGGTCTCCCGGGTCACGCCGGCATAATCGGCGTGGGAAAGAATCGCGCGGCAAACCTCTTCGCTCCAGCCCTGGGCCCGGAGCCACGCCACCCCGACGAAGGGATGACCTTCGGTGGGACTTTGCTCCTGGTTTGGGTGGCGTTCGTAATCCATGTCGTGGAGAAGCCCGACTGCTTCCCAGAGATCGACCTCCGCGCCGCTTTGTGGGGCGAGATGCTTCAACGAATCCGCCACCGCATAACAATGCCGGCGCAGGCTCTCTGACTGAACCCAGTCGTGCAAAATCGTAAGCGCTTTCTCCGCCAGCATCGTCATCGAAATTCAAATCGCCAGTTCACTAACTCGATAAATATCTAGATTCCCCAGGTCCCGACAAACTCTTTCAGGTTCGGCAACAGATCCGTAGCGGCATGGATGAACATCACCGCGAAAAGGTTTTTCGTTCTTGCCCAGACAATTCCAAAAAATATTCCGCCTACCGACAACACCACGATGGCATACGCGATGGAGTCGGCCGGGGATGGATTCGCGCCGATCGCTTCCTCCAGTCCGGCATGGCGCAGAATAAATCCCGGCGCATGCGCGAGTCCGAAGAGCAACGCCATGAGCGCCACGCCGGTCACTTCGGACTTGAACCACGCCGCGAGGTGCGTTTGCAGAAGAGCTCGAAAAAAGAATTCCTCCACCAGGCCGGCTTCGACAAAAAGCCACGCGAAGCAGAGGGGCAAGCCGATGGCCAGCTGGCTCGCGTGAAATTCGCCCCGCCGGAGAGGAGCCGCGCCGCCTCCGAGGAAATATTGAAAGAGGAGAATAGCGGCACTGAGGAGGAGCACCACCGGCAGATGATTGCCTCCGAGCGCTCGAACCCCGGCAATTTGAAGGCCGAAATCCCGCCAGCGATATCCAAAGAGGGCGCGAAACAGAATGTAAGGAATGGCCACGAAGACGATGAGCTTGCGGGCCAGAACGATGAAGAACTTCAAACGCGGTGAAGCGAGCCAGCTGAGCGGCAGAAACAGTTCCGAAAGAGCCGCGCCCCAGACAAGATAAAGGCTGACCCCGGCAAGACAGACGAAGAGCAGCCACATTTCCGTCGCGCTCGACCGGACCTTGAGCGACAGCGGACGGGCACGGATCGTCGCGCCCCAGGCCAGAAGCGGAAATGCAATCCCGAAGACGATCAGTTCTACGATGGCGTCAGTATGTCCAAAGCTCTTGTTAGGCCAGAGAATGGCGAGACTTACCCCATAAGCCGCGATGCCCAGGAGCGCCCAGACGTTCCCAAAAATCGCGCGCAGCGCTTTCATTCGCCACGGCGACGCCTGGCGATCCATCTGTGAAGGGGCACCAGGATTACCATCGAGAAATAAATCCAACCGCTCCAATCGACCTGCCGGAATGGCAGGGTCAGCGCGAAAATAAGCGACACAAGCCCGACGGTCATTGGGAGGGTCCAGCTCAACATCTCAGCCTTGGTCAGGACTTTTTCCCGGTCGTTCAGGCGCAACGCCTCCCGCAAGTGCCAGGCTCGCAGATGAAGAAGGAAGATCTCGGCCGCAATGGCGGTGAAACCGAGCGCGTAAATCGCGAAAAGAGATCGGGCCTGGGTTTCGGTGCGGAGCCCAAGGGCCTGCCCCAATTGTCCATGACTGAACAGAGAAAACATCGAGCCGAAAAGTGCCTTGAGCGGGTAGATGTAGATCAGGACGGTGACGAGCAGCGCCCAACTGACGACGATGGAGACACCATCTTCGAGGCCGTAGCGGCGGCTCCACTTCCAGTGGCCGCGCCAAAAAATCCCGAGCACCGCGACGCTCGCCACGAACGCCGGCACGTTTCGGAACGCGGCCAGGAGCGTGCCGATGTCGTCGGGGACGCGGTCCGCGGCGATCACCACCATGGTGACGGCGAAAGCGAACGCCGCGTCGATAAATGTTTCGAGCCGCGTCATCTCGATCCCGCGCAAGCGGAACCCGTCGAGCCGTGGGAGCGCATCAAGATCCTCGGGCAATCCCGAAGTAATTTCCTCGTCTCTCGTGCTCGCACTCAAGTGTGACCGTGAGTCTGCCTAAGATTTCCCGCCATCGGAAGCAGTTCTTTGGATTCTCATTTTTCCGCGACGCGCGGCGCGGCCCAGAAGCGATAGACCAGCGCGCCAAGAGCGAGAATGCCGACGCCGATCCCGGCGTTTTGCGGGGCTTGCAGAAGCGTACTGAGAGCAACGCCCCAACAGGCGAGGACAAAGAGTCCGGTGGTGAATGGATGCCAGGGAACCCGGACGTAATTCGCTTCTTCGGGTTGCCCGGGCCTTGCGGCGATTTCGCGCCGGCGAAAGACGAAGAGCGCGGCGCCGGTCAAACCAAAGAAGAGAGTGTCGATGGTGACGACGTAGTTGAGGATTTGATCGTATTTGCCGGTAAGGGCGACGACGATCGCCCAGAGGCCTTGCAGAGCGATCGCGATGACCGGCACTCGGGTTCGCTCATTCAACCTGCCGACGGCTTTGAAGAAGACGCCGTCGCGCGCCATGGCGTAATAGACGCGCGGCGCGGTGAGAATGCTCTGGCTGAGAAAGCCGACGGTGGAGATGGCGATGCCGCAGGCGATGAGCTTTGCGCCGCGCGATCCCAGTGCCTGGCGCATCACTTCGGAGGCGGGGGTCCTGGTGGCGGCGAGACCGGCTGGACCGAGCGCGCGCAGGCAAACGTAAGTCACTAGGACGTAAACAATGATGACGCCGGCGACGC
>JBAPMH010000002.1:0-4953 GCA_049278515.1 Chthoniobacterales bacterium | reverse complement strand
ACACGACGCTTTTATTTTCGAAGACGACTACAACTCCGAGTTCCGGTTCAACGGCCCGCCCCTGCCCTGCCTCCAGGGCCTTGATGACGTCGGCCGCGTCATTTATGCGGGCACGATGAGCAAGATTCTCTTTCCCTCGCTGCGCCTGGGTTATCTCGTGGTGCCCGAGCCGCTGGTCGATTCGATGATCAAGATTCGCGCCGTGATGGATCAACATTCGTCCGCAATCGATCAGGCCACCCTCGCCCGATTCCTGACCGAAGGATTCTTCCTCAGCCACGTGAAACGGATGCGAAAACTCTACGGCGAACGGCGGGAATATTTCGTCCAACAATTCAACAAGTATCTCGGCGAACATCTCACGGTGAAGATCCCTGAAGCCGGCTTGCACTTCGTCGCCCGGCTCCGGCGCAAGAGCGATTTCCCTTTTTTCGTGCGCGCCCGCACCGAGACCGGGATCATGCCGACGAAGATGTCCTTTTACAGTATCGAGGCCGAAACCGGCCCGACGTTCCTTTTCGGTTTCGCCGCCTGGTCGGGCGCCCAGATTCGCGAAGGACTCGCGAAACTGGCCCTGGCTTTCGAACTCCTGAAAAAAACGGGTGCGCCGGCGGCGACTCCTGATGAGTTAGATCCGGCCAGCGAATGAGCGCTCTCTTCTGTAGCCGCGGCCCTGTGGGCCGCGTGATGGCCGCCTGCATCCTGGCGCTGATGGCCAATGCCTGCACTCCAGAGCCCGAGACCCAAGCCGAGCTCACTGTCCCGAATCCAGTCCTCCAGCCAGCGGCCAAACTCACCTACACGGAGAACGACAAGAATTGGATCCGCTACGAGTATGAGGTAACAAATCGAGGAAGCTTCCCCCCCGCGCTCTTCGCTGCGGCGCCGGACCTGCCTCCTTGCGGAATCAACAAGAACTCGTCGCGCTCCTGGCTCGACTTTTACGACCAGAATGGAACCCGGCTTTACGGCTTCTGTGCTCTGGCCAAGCCCGCCGAGCTGGCCAAGATCTGGTTCGCCCTGGAGGAAGGTGCGCCCCGGCCCACTTCGGTTTACATCGAGATCGAAGACCGCAAGACCAAAAAGAAATACAAATCTAACCTCGCCCCCGTAATGCCGTAGGCGATATTTCGAGCAATCCAACGGGGGATTTTTGACTGAAGGTTGATCGCTATGAATCTGCCGAGATTCCAAGAAGACACCCATTTCGTGATGAGCCTGGATTGAAATTGTAAACCAGAGGCGCTAGCATCCTCCGCATGAGCGCCACGGAAATCCTTGACGAATTGCCCAGGTTAGCTCCGGCGGACCTGGAAATTATTTGCCGCCGCGCAATGGAACTGCAGCAGGGGCAAGCGTTGGAGGCGAGTCCGGAATTACTGGCCGCTATTGATGCTGCCGACGACTCCGCAAATGAAGGTGGCGTGAGCGTTGGCGAAGCCCGACGCATCACGGGCTCGTGGAATACGAAGTAGTCATCACTCTTTCCGCGTTGCGCGATCTGGAGGAGATCCGCATCTTTATCGCTCGCGACAATCCTTCCGTCGCCGAGACATTTATCGAGAAATTACTCGATGGAGCGGAGGCATTGAGCACGTTTCCCGAGAGAGGCGGATGCGTAACGCAACGCCCGGGTGCGCGGTTTGTGATCGTCCAGCCCTACTTGATTATCTACCGGATCATGGAGCAATCGCGCACGGTCCGGGTGCTGCGTTACTGGCACGGCGCGCGCGAGCGAATGCGGCTCTGAATCGGGAAGGCGGAAGAATCACTCTTGGGGGGCCTGGTGAACTCAGAAATTGGCGATCAGAGAAAACAGAGTTTTCGGGACATTGGCGTTCCTAAAGGAAGTTTGGGAACGAGGACAGCGAGTTAGTCCTGTAAATCCGGTCGATCTGCGCGAAAGAATCCGGAGTGAATAGGCTCGAAGAAATATTGCGAGCGAAGCGGGAAGAGATCGAGTTGCTGCGTCCGCGGCGCGACGAGATGCACAAGGCGGCGGTTCTCCGAAATGATTTCCGGGGATTTGCCTCCGCGCTGCGGCAAGGCCCCGGCAAACTGGCGCTGATCGCAGAGATCAAGAAGGCGTCGCCCTCCGCGGGAGTGATCGTCGAGGCGTTCGACCCGCTCGCCATCGCGAAGAATTATGCGCGCGCGGGCGTGGAGGCGATCTCAGTCCTGACCGATGAGAAGTTTTTCCAAGGACACCTCAGCTATCTCAACCTGATTCGGGACGCGGTCCCCCAACCGCTCCTACGCAAGGATTTCGTCCTGGACGAAATCCAGATCGTGGAAGCGGCGGCGGCCGGCGCGGATGCGATCCTCCTCATTGTGGCCGCGCTCCCGCAGGAGCGGCTCAAGGCATTGCTGGAAATGGCGGAGAGATATCAGCTCGATGCACTGGTGGAGGTGCACACCCTGGAGGAAATGGATCGGGCCCTGGAAACCGACACGCGCATTATCGGGATCAACAATCGCAATCTGGCGACGTTCGAAGTTGATCTTGGGGTGACGGAAAAGCTGAGCGAAGAAGTTCCGAAGGAGATCGTGCTGGTGAGCGAAAGCGGGATCAGGACCGCGGAAGACCTGGCGCGGATCAAGGCGTGCGGAGTGGACGCAGTGCTGATCGGCGAGGCGCTGACGAGGGGACAAGGCGGATTGTTGCCGACTTCAAGGAACGGCGGCTGATCTCACTGCGAAATCCCAAAGCGCAAAGCCGTCGCTGCGCGCCGGAAATCACAAATCCCAAACAAATCCCAAAATCTCAAATCCCAATCACTCTTCCGTACGCTGATTGCCGCGAGGGTCACTGAGCATCACGATTTGCTTTTTGATATTTGGACCTTGTTTGGGATTTGGCGCTTGGGATTTGGGATTTCCGTCGGCGGGCTCACGCTTTGCCCCAACTCGCGGCGACGAGGTTCTTGAAAGTGCTCCAGATCCCCGCAGGCGGTGCGCCACCGTTCTTGGCGGACCGGGCCACGAGCACCGGAACATTGGCGCGATTGACGATCTCGCGGGTGAGATCGCCCATGATGTAATGGCCGAGCGGTCCGCGGGTTGGGGACGAACCGGTCACGATCAGGTCGTGCCCACGTTCGCTCACCTCGGCGAAAATTTGGTCGACCACGAACCCGTGGCGCACTCGCACTTCAACGAGGATGCCGAGCTTTTCGAGGCTTTGTTTCTGCGCGAGAAGGTTGCGGCCGAGCTCGGAGCCGGATTGAAGCAGACGCTCGACGTCTTCCTCGAGCCGAACCAGATCGGCGTAAATCGCAGGCGGTTCCGCCATCACGTGCAACAACGTCACCGACGCCCCCACGGCGGCGGCGAGATTGCCGGTCAATTCCACGGCGGCGTCGATATATTTTTTGCCGCCCGTGCAAACGATGAAGCTCCTCATCGTCTCGCAAATACCGGTGGCGAGAAGCACGGGCGTGGGGATGGCCTTGATCACTTCATAGGTTTTTCCCGAGCGCCAGTAGGGACCGGTGCTGGCCTTGCGCCGGGCGCCGATGATCGTGATGTCGTAGGCCTTCGCTTTGGTTTGCTCGAGGATTTCGCGGATCGGTTCGCCGGCGCGCACGACGATCTCCGGCGAAACGCCAAAACGCCGGAGCTTTTCCGCTTCGTTATCGAGCGCCTCGCGCAACGGCTTTTCGTCCTGAGGCGTCTCGAAAATTCCGAGCAACGTGGTCTCGGACTTGGTCGGGGCGGCGACCAGACCAGCGACAATGACCGGCTTGTCGGCCGGGTCGGTGCCGTCGCTGCAAATCAGGATCCGCATAAGCCTAGAGTTTGTGTCCGGTGAAGAGGGTGTAAATGACGATGGCGGCGCCGATCAGTGGCAGCGGCACGAAAGCGAGCCGGATCTTGGGGCCGGCGAAATATTGGGTCGAGATCGCGCCGATCTGCGCGCCAATGGCGGCGCCGGTGTGCATGACGAGCGCAATCAGAATATCGACGTTGCCTTTGAGAGCGTGACTGAAGGTCCCGTAGCTGGCGGAGATGATGATCTCGAAAAGATCGGTGCCCACCGCGAGATGGGTCGGAATGCCGAGAACATAAACCAGCATCGGCATGCGGATGTAACCGGCGCCGCCGCCCAGAAACCCGCTAAACAAGCCGCCGATGAACGAAACCAAAATGATCACCCAAAGCGAGATTGCTTTCACCCCGGAAGCCGGCAGCGAAATCATCGGCCAGATTTTCAAACGCTGGATCGCCTTCGTCCGATGGCTGAAGGACGATTCGTCCTGCTTTGCCGCTGTGCCCGGCGTCTTGCTGCGCGGGCGCCGTTTCTTTTGATACTGGAGCGTCCGCCAGGCTTCCCAGATCATGAAGCTGGAGATGCTCACGTAGATGGCGATGGAGACGATGCTGACGACAAAGTTCACGTTCCCGGCGCGCTTCAACATCTGGATGAGCTGCGCGCCGACCTCGGCGCCTCCCATCGTTCCGACAGCCATGATCAATCCCAACTTCAGATCGACGTTCCCAAGTGCGCGATGCCGCTTTGCCGCCACCACCGATTTTCCGACGATGTGGGCCAGGTCCGTCCCGACGGCAAAATTCCAATCCAGGCCGACCGCTCGCAGCGCCGGGCCCGCGATGAAACTTCCTCCCACGCCGAAAAACCCACCGAGCACACCGATCAGGAACCCGATCACCGATAGATAGACCGGGCTGATGTGGGAGTTAGAGATTGGGAAGAACATTGGATGTTATTCCGAGCGACCCCGAATCAACCGGAACAACCAGGTCGTAATGCTCTCCAGGACCACAGCCTGGCCAATAATGAGCACGATGGTAACGAGCGCGTAAATTTTGACGTGGTGCAGGTGGAGGTCCTGAAGCCAGCCGGCGAGGAAATGAAGGACGAGAAAGAAGTATCCCGTCACAAAAACAGCATAAACCCCGAGTTCGATGAGGAAGGCCCGTAAGGCCTTGGAG
>JBAPMH010000001.1:0-2690 GCA_049278515.1 Chthoniobacterales bacterium | reverse complement strand
CTGGGACGCGGGCAGGAACGCTTCCACGCCGATGTTCACCATGAGTCCGCCTTTAACGACGGATTTTACCTTGCCCTTGATCAATCCATCGCCGGCAAAGACCTGGGCGATCTTGTTCCAATTCTGGCGGTAAGCGGCCTTCTCCTTGGAGAGCACGACCATGCCCTCGTCGTTTTCCAGGCGCTCGAGGAGCACTTCCACTTCGTCGCCAACTTCCATCGACTCGATGTCCTCGAACTCGGAGGAGGGAATGACCCCTTCCGATTTGTAGCCGATATCGACCAGGACCTCTCGCGGGCGAATCTCGAGAACGCGTCCTTTGACGATGCTACCTTCTTTGAACTCGCGGTACGAGTTCGCAAGTAAATCCTGCATTTGCAACATGGCGGTAAGTTTTCTCCTCGCGGCGCGGAGCCGCTTTTTCTGACTTTAGCGCAGACGACTATCGCCTGGCGCCCCGCAGAAATGGGGAACGCATATTAGCCCGTTCTTACGGGAGGTCAACCGGGGGAAAAGCGCCCTCTTTTTCGTGCTCGTGCTCGTGCTCGTAATCGTAATCGGGTGGGTGCCGGGAAGATCGATCACGAGCAGGAGCACGAGCATGAGCACGACGCTGGCGGGCCGCCTTGAGCGCGAGCGATTTCTTCGCATATTGTCTTGTCCGCGAGCCGTCTCCCTTCGTTTCGCTGGGCCGCCTTTTTTATGAAAAGAACTATTATTTCGGTGGCCACCGCGTTTTGGATAATCCTGGGCACGGCGGTCTTCGGCGCTTCCCCCGCGGAACAGCAGGTCGCCGAAGCGATCAAAGCGCCGAATCTCAGCGTCGTCCATCTCTGGGCGCCCTGGTGTTCGAATTGCCAGGCGGAGTTGAAGAGCGGCGGCTGGTTGAAAACGGTGAAAGACCACCCGGAAGTGAAGTTCTATTTCGTCTCCGTTTGGAACGGCGGCGAGGATGGCCGCGCCATGCTGACAAAATACGAACTCGCCAACCTACCCAACGTCACCATCCTGGCGGACCCGGGCCCGCGCCGTGGGGACACGAAAATTAAGCGGTTCCTCGATCTCCCTCTGAGCTGGATCCCGACCACCTGGGTCTTCAAAGGCGGCGATCTTCACTACGCGCTGAATTACGGCGAGGTCCGCTTCGATGTTCTTCAGCAGTTTTTCTCCGATAGCGGTTCGGAGTGGTCGCACAAGAGCGAAGGCAACTAGAGCATGATGCTTTCTCACACCGCGTCCGCGCCTCAGCAAAAGCCGCCTTCGATTCTTTCGTTGATCGGCGACACCCCGCTGGTCGAAATCACCCGGCTCGACACCGGCCTCTGCCAGCTTTTTCTCAAGCTGGAAAACTACAACCCGAGTGGATCGATTAAGGACCGGATCGCCCTCTCGATGATCGAGGCCGCCGAGAAAGATGGGAAATTACAGCCCGGCGGAACCCTCGTTGAAGCCACCGCCGGGAACACCGGGCTGGGCCTTGCCCTCATCGCCGGCGCGAAAGGGTATCGGATTATCCTCGTGATTCCCGACAAGATGTCGCAGGAGAAAATCGCGCACGTCCGCGCTCTCGGCGCCGAAGTGCGGCTCACGCGCTCCGACGTCATGCGGGGCCACCCCGAATATTACCAGGACATGGCGGCGCGGTTGGCCTCGGAAATTCCAGGCGCGTTTTACGTCAACCAGTTTGCCAATCCCGCGAACCCGCGCACCCACGAAAAAACGACCGGTCCCGAAATCTGGGAAGCAATGGGGCATCATCTGGACGCGGTCGTTTGCGGCGTCGGTTCCGGCGGCACGATCACGGGTCTCTCGCGGTTCTTCGCCCGGGTCCAGCCGAACCTCGAAATGGTCCTGGCCGACCCCGCCGGTTCGATCCTGGTCGATTACGTGAAGACGGGGAACTTTGGCGAAGCCGGAAGCTGGGCCGTCGAAGGCATTGGCGAGGATTTTGTTCCCGAAATCGCGGACCTGTCGCGAGTCGCGGAGGCTTACACGATCGACGACGCGGAAAGCTTTGCGACCGCGCGCGAGCTCTTGCGCAAGGAAGGAATCCTGGCCGGGTCGTCGTCCGGCACCATGCTCGCCGGCGCGCTTCGTTATTGCCGCGCCCAAGCGGAAAAGAAACGCGTGGTCACTTTCGTGGCCGATGACGGGAATAAATACCTGTCAAAAATGTACAATGATTTCTGGATGGCGGACCAGGGATTTGTCCGGCGGCCGGCCCAGGGGGACCTGAGCGATCTCATCAGCCATCGTTACGAGGCGGGCGAAGTCATCGTCGTCGGACCGGGCGACTCTTTGCTCACGGCGGTCAAACGGATGCGCGCCGCTGATGTGTCCCAGGTGCCGGTGGTTGATGAAAAGGGGAAGGTAGTCGGCCTTTTGGACGAGTCCGACGTCCTCGTAAAAGTCCATCAGGATTCCGAGCGTTTTAATCACGCCGTCCACACCGCCATGACGGACAAGATCGAGACGCTTTCGCCCGCAGCGAAGATGAAGGACCTGCTGGAAGTGTTTGAACGGGGCCGCGTCGCGATCATGATGGACGGGGATAAATTCCTCGGCCTGATCACACGAAGCGATCTCCTTTCTTATCTGCGCCGCCAAATGCTTTCATGAAACCGCGGATTACGCGGATGACACGGATAAGAAAAAGTCAGGAATCTCAGCTCTTCCTCCCCATCCGCGAT